>NZ_JABAEE010000020.1:47126-85228 GCF_023701885.1 Pseudomonas sp. CG7
CACCAACACAATCCCCTGCGCCGCGGGCGGTGGCGCCGGCTGGGTGCTGCTCGCACCCAAAAAAAGAAGGGCCGCTGCGCAGCCCAGCGGGAGCAAGCGCCCTCGCCACAAAAGCATCATGCAACAACATCCTGCAACACCCAAAACGCCCCGCCATCCACCGATGCCGGGGCGTTTTGCCGTCTACCATTCAACTTGCCCCACCCGAGGCCGACAAACTGGCAATATCAGGCCTTTGCCTCACGGAGAAATGGACATGCTTCTACGTACCCTGCTGACCCTCCTGCTGCTGGGTGGCAGCCTGTCAGCCATGGCCGACACGCAAATCGTGCCGCTGAACTACCGCACCAGCGCCGACCTGTTGCCGGTGGCACAGAACTTCATCGGCAAGGACGGCCAGGTCAGCGCCTACGGCAACCAACTGATCGTCAATGCCGAGCCCGGCAAGATTGAAGAACTCCGGCAATTCCTCGCCCAACTGGACACCGCGCCCAAGCGCCTGCTGATCACCGTCGATACCAACGAAAACAACCTGCAGGGCGACCAGGGTTATTCCATCAACGGCGCCGCGCCCAGCCAGACCCGCATCATCAACCGCAGCACCGCCAGCCGTGACGGCGGCGTGCAGCAGGTGCAAGCCAGCGAAGGCCAGCCGGCGCTGATCCAGGTCGGCCAGAGCGTACCGTTCACCAGCAGCCAGACCGACAACTACGGCCGCCTGCAAAGCCAGACCGAATACCGTAACGTCACCCAGGGTTTCTATGTCACCGCCAGCGTCACTGGTGAAACCGTTCACCTGAGCATCAGTACCAACCGTGACCGCATGAGCCAGGAACGTCCCGATGTAGTGAACGTTCAGAGTACCGACACAACGGTCAGCGGACGCCTGGGCGAATGGATCACCCTGGCCGGGGTGAATCGCCAGACTCAGGCCGACAAACAGGGCCTGACCCGCAGCTACTCGACCCAGGGACGCGACGACATGATTTTGCGGGTCAAGGTCGATACCCTGAACTGAAGCACCAAAAACTGACTGATGAGTCGTATTAGACCAAAGATGTAGTGCCACAAAAAAAGCACTACAAAACGTTTGACGAGCCAAAAAACCGAAGGCATGATGGCCTCGCTCCCGCTAATCAGGGGCCCTGGCAAGGGCCTTCGGGTCGACGCTTGCAACTACCCTGCGAGCCGATTCGTGTCTGTACCGCCCACAAGGTGTGTTTGACGAGGTTGCGACTGGAACGAAGTTGTCCCGAGGGACGGAAGCGAAACTAGGTAACCCGGCATCACTCTGAGTTCGTATGAAAGGCCCACGACGCCCGAATGCGCCCGCAGTTCGCCCCTACCTGCTCACTTTCCCCTCGAGCCCATCGTTCATCCCGTCGCCACCTCGCCTGAACCGACTTGTACGCCAGCCCCCTGGTCGGCAGGAGCAGGAATTTTCCACCAAGACCTATGCGACGAGGTTTATCTCCATGGCACTGACACGCGAACAGCAAATTGCAGCCCTTGAAAAAGACTGGGCTGAAAACCCGCGCTGGAAAGGCGTGAAGCGCAATTATTCCGCTGCTGACGTCGTCCGTCTGCGTGGCTCGGTTCAACCTGAGCACACCTTTGCGAAGATGGGCGCCGAGAAGCTCTGGAACCTGGTCACCCAGGGCGCCAAGCCAGCCTTCCGTCCCGAGAAAGATTTCGTCAACTGCATGGGCGCCCTGACCGGCGGCCCGGCCGTACAGCAAGTCAAGGCCGGCATCCAGGCGATCTACCTGGCGGGCTGGCAAGTGGCCGCGGACAACAACTCCGCCGAGTCGATGTACCCCGACCAGTCGCTTTACCCAGTGGACTCGGTTCCAACCGTGGTCAAGCGCATCAACAACTCGTTCCGTCGCGCCGACCAGATCCAGTGGAAAGCCGGCAAGAACCCGGGCGACGAAGGCTACATCGACTACTTCGCACCGATCGTGGCTGACGCTGAAGCCGGTTTCGGTGGCGTCCTGAACGCCTACGAGCTGATGAAGAGCATGATCGAGGCAGGCGCCGCTGGCGTTCACTTCGAAGACCAACTGGCTTCGGTGAAGAAATGCGGCCACATGGGTGGCAAGGTCCTGGTGCCGACCCAGGAAGCCGTGCAGAAGCTGACCGCCGCCCGCCTGGCCGCCGACGTTGCCGGTGTACCGACCATCATCCTGGCCCGTACCGACGCCAACGCCGCCGACCTGCTGACCTCGGACTGCGACCCGTACGACCAGCCGTTCGTGACCGGCACCCGTACCCAGGAAGGCTTCTACAAAGTGCGCGCCGGTCTCGACCAGGCCATCGCCCGCGGCCTGGCCTATGCGCCGTACGCCGACCTGATCTGGTGCGAAACCGCCAAGCCGGACCTGGACGAAGCCCGTCGCTTCGCCGAAGCGATCAAGAAGGAATACCCGGACCAACTGCTGTCGTACAACTGCTCGCCTTCCTTCAACTGGAAGAAAAACCTGGACGACGCGACCATCGCCAAGTTCCAGCGCGAACTGTCCGCCATGGGCTACAAGCACCAGTTCATCACCCTGGCCGGCATTCACAACATGTGGCACAGCATGTTCAACCTGGCGCACGACTACGCCCGCAACGACATGACTGCCTACGTGAAGCTGCAAGAGCAGGAGTTCGCTGACGCCGCCAAGGGCTACACCTTCGTGGCTCACCAGCAGGAAGTGGGCACCGGCTACTTCGACGACATGACCACCGTGATCCAGGGCGGCACTTCGTCGGTGACCGCACTGACCGGCTCCACCGAAGAAGAACAGTTCCACTGATCCATGAGCTAAACGGCCCTTGCGGACCGAATAAAAGCTAACCGCAAAGCCGACGATCTGACGCCCCGACTGGTTCGGGGCTTTTTTTTGCCTATGCTTTGGCAGCAATGTAGTCGCATGAAATGATTCCGTGGCGAGGGAGCTTGCTCCCGCTGGCTGCGCAGCAGCCTTTTTGTGAGCGCTTCGCGCTCAAGCGGGAGCAAGCTCCCTCGCCACAAGATTCAGACAAGCCTTAAGGAAGCGCTCCTACAGGAAAGACAAAAAAATTGATCGAACGCAGTATCAGGCAGTCTGAAAAAGAGTAAAACGGCCGGCGCTGACAACTGCAGTTAACGAGCATGTAAGAAAAGTTCTCAGCCACTGCGTCGCAGTATTGATCAAAAGCCATGCCAAACAATAATAATTATCATTTAGCTGGAGCTTTCCTTGTTACAACCTGCACGAAATATAATTGCTGAATAACGGGTCAATGCCCGCCCCGCCGGGGCTGCGGGGTCATGGAGGCGCGCTATGTCCTTATTCCAATAAATAATTTCGCTATAGGAATTTTACTTGCCCGGTGTTTAGCCATAAAATCACCGCGATTGATTGCTGCGACATATCGTCACTGCGTTATTTCATTCAAGCTCAGAGACCTTTGCTCTCTGTTAAGGATTTCCAGCATGTCCGAAGCGACAGGACTCATGGCCCACAATTGGGGCTTTGCCATTTTCCTTCTGGGCGTTGTTGGCCTGTGTGCTTTCATGCTCGGCGTGTCGAGCCTGCTTGGGTCAAAAGCCTGGGGCCGCAGCAAAAATGAACCGTTCGAGTCCGGCATGCTACCTACCGGTGGCGCCCGCTTGCGGCTCTCAGCCAAATTCTATCTGGTCGCGATGCTGTTCGTGATCTTCGATATCGAAGCCCTCTTTCTCTTTGCATGGTCTGTGTCCGTCCGCGAAAGCGGCTGGACCGGATTCGTCGAAGCTCTCGTTTTCATAGCAATTCTGTTGGCAGGTCTTGTCTACCTTTACCGGGTGGGGGCACTTGATTGGGCTCCGGAAGCTCGGCGCAAGCGGCAAGCGAAGCTGAAACAATGAGGCTTTGGCAATGCAATACAATCTCACCAGGATCGACCCCGATGCTCCTAACGAGCAGTATCCGATTGGCAAGCGGGAAACCGTCGCCGATCCGTTAGAAGATCAAGTCCACAAGAACATCTTCATGGGCAAGCTCGAAGACGTGCTGAACAGCACGGTCAACTGGGGTCGCAAGAACTCCCTGTGGCCGTACAACTTCGGCCTTTCGTGCTGCTACGTGGAAATGACCACCGCCTTCACGGCGCCCCACGACATCGCGCGCTTTGGCGCCGAGGTGATCCGGGCATCGCCGCGCCAGGCGGATTTCATGGTTATCGCCGGGACCTGCTTCATCAAGATGGCGCCGATCATCCAGCGTCTCTACGAGCAAATGCTCGAACCCAAGTGGGTCATCTCCATGGGTTCGTGCGCCAACTCCGGTGGCATGTACGACATCTATTCCGTCGTTCAAGGCGTGGACAAATTCCTGCCCGTGGACGTCTACGTGCCTGGCTGCCCACCTCGCCCTGAAGCGTTCCTGCAAGGCTTGATGCTGTTGCAGGAGTCGATTGGCCAGGAGCGTCGCCCACTGTCCTGGGTCGTTGGCGATCAAGGCGTCTATCGCGCCGAGATGCCGTCGCAAAAGGAACAGCGCCGCGAACAGCGTATCGCAGTCACCAACCTGCGCAGCCCCGACGAAGTCTGATCCAGCTCTGCTCTGTACAAGAAACGAGAACCTGGCTTCATTCTTTACGTTGACCGAAAGCGATAAATAACCATGACTACAGGCAGTGCTCTGTACATCCCGCCTTACAAGGCAGACGACCAGGATGTGGTCGTCGAACTGAACAACCGTTTTGGCCCCGAGGCGTTCACCGCCCAGCCGACCCGCACCGGCATGCCGGTGCTTTGGGTTGCCCGCGCCAAACTCGTCGAAGTCCTGACCTTCCTGCGCAACCTGCCCAAGCCGTACGTCATGCTCTATGACCTGCACGGCGTAGACGAGCGCCTGCGCACCAAGCGTCAAGGGCTGCCCGACGGCGTCGACTTCACCGTGTTCTATCACTTGATGTCGATCGAGCGTAATAGTGACGTAATGATCAAGGTCGCCTTGTCCGAGAGCGACCTCAGCGTGCCGACCGTGACCGGCATCTGGCCGAACGCCAACTGGTACGAGCGTGAAGTGTGGGACATGTACGGGATCGATTTCCCCGGCCACCCGCACCTGACCCGCATCATGATGCCGCCGACCTGGGAAGGTCACCCGCTGCGCAAGGACTTCCCGGCCCGTGCCACCGAGTTCGACCCGTTCAGCCTGTCCCTGGCCAAGCAACAGCTCGAGGAAGAAGCCGCACGCTTCAAGCCTGAAGACTGGGGCATGAAGCGTTCGGGCGCCAACGAGGACTACATGTTCCTCAACCTGGGCCCGAACCACCCTTCGGCCCACGGTGCCTTCCGCATCATCCTGCAGCTGGACGGCGAAGAGATCGTCGACTGCGTCCCGGACATCGGCTACCACCACCGTGGCGCCGAGAAAATGGCCGAGCGCCAGTCCTGGCACAGCTTCATCCCGTACACCGACCGTATCGACTACCTCGGCGGCGTGATGAACAACCTGCCGTACGTGCTCTCGGTGGAGAAACTCGCCGGGATCAAGGTTCCGGAGAAGGTCGACGTCATTCGCATCATGATGGCCGAGTTCTTCCGCATCACCAGCCACCTGCTGTTCCTGGGCACCTACATCCAGGACGTCGGCGCGATGACCCCGGTGTTCTTCACCTTCACCGACCGCCAGCGCGCGTACACGGTGATCGAAGCCATCACCGGTTTCCGCCTGCACCCGGCCTGGTACCGCATCGGTGGCGTGGCCCACGACCTGCCCCGCGGCTGGGAGAAACTGGTCAAGGACTTCGTCGAGTGGATGCCCAAGCGCCTGGACGAATACACCAAGGCAGCCCTGCAGAACAGCATCCTCAAGGGTCGTACCATCGGCGTCGCCGCCTACAACACCAAGGAGGCCCTGGAATGGGGCGTCACCGGTGCTGGCCTGCGTTCCACCGGTTGCGACTTCGACCTGCGCAAGGCGCGTCCGTATTCCGGCTACGAGAACTTCGAGTTCGAAGTACCGCTGGCGGCCAACGGTGACGCCTACGACCGCTGCATGGTCCGCGTCGAGGAAATGCGCCAGAGCATCAAGATCATCGACCAGTGCCTGCGCAACATGCCGGAAGGCCCGTACAAGGCGGATCACCCGCTGACCACGCCGCCGCCAAAAGAGCGCACGCTGCAACACATCGAGACCCTGATCACGCACTTCCTGCAGGTTTCGTGGGGCCCGGTCATGCCGGCCAACGAATCCTTCCAGATGATCGAAGC
Source organism: Pseudomonas sp. CG7 (assembly GCF_023701885.1). Lineage (NCBI taxonomy): Bacteria > Pseudomonadati > Pseudomonadota > Gammaproteobacteria > Pseudomonadales > Pseudomonadaceae > Pseudomonas > Pseudomonas sp. CG7. The sequence goes on from NZ_JABAEE010000020.1 coordinate 53,359, forward strand.
GACCAAGGGCATCAACAGTTATTACCTGACGAGCGATGGCGGCACCATGAGCTACCGCACCCGGATTCGTACCCCAAGCTACCCGCACCTGCAGCAGATCCCTTCGGTGATCAAAGGCAGCATGGTCGCGGACTTGATCGCGTACCTGGGTAGTATCGATTTCGTTATGGCCGACGTGGACCGCTAAGCATGAACAGCACGCTTATCCAGACTGACCGTTTCGCCCTGAGCGAAACCGAGCGCTCGGCCATCGAGCACGAGCTGCATCACTACGAAGACCCGCGCGCGGCGTCGATCGAAGCCCTGAAGATCGTCCAGAAGGAACGTGGCTGGGTGCCTGATGGCGCGCTCTACGCCATCGGCGAGATCCTCGGCATCCCGGCCAGCGACGTCGAGGGCGTAGCCACCTTCTACAGCCAGATTTTCCGCCAGCCAGTGGGCCGTCACATCATTCGTGTCTGCGACAGCATGGTCTGCTACATCGGCGGCCACGAATCGGTGGTCGGCGAGATCCAGAGCAAGCTGGGCATCGGCCTGGGCCAGACCACCGCCGACGGCCGCTTCACGCTGCTGCCGGTGTGCTGCCTGGGCAACTGCGACAAGGCACCGGCGTTGATGATCGACGACGACACCTTCGGTGACGTCAAGCCTGACGGCGTCGCCAAACTGCTGGAGGGCTACGTATGACCCTGACTTCCTTCGGGCCCGCCAACCGCATCCAGCGTTCGGCCGAAACCCATCCCCTGACCTGGCGTCTGCGTGACGACGGCGAAGCGGTGTGGCTGGACGAATACCAGGCCAAGAACGGCTACGCCGCCGCGCGCAAGGCGTTCGCCGACATGGCCGGCGACGACATCGTCCAGACCGTGAAAGACGCCGGCCTCAAGGGCCGTGGTGGCGCGGGCTTCCCCACCGGGGTGAAGTGGGGCCTGATGCCCAAGGACGAATCCATCAACATCCGCTACCTGCTGTGCAACGCGGATGAAATGGAACCCAACACCTGGAAGGACCGCATGCTGATGGAGCAACTGCCCCATCTGCTGATCGAAGGCATGCTGATCAGCGCCCGTGCGCTGAAGACCTACCGTGGCTACATCTTCCTGCGCGGCGAGTACACCACCGCCGCCAAGCACCTGAACCGTGCCGTGGAAGAAGCCAAGGCCGCGGGCCTGTTGGGCAAGAACATCCTGGGCAGCGGCTTCGACTTCGAGCTGTGCGTCCACACCGGTGCCGGGCGCTACATCTGCGGTGAAGAAACCGCACTGAGCAACTCCCTGGAAGGCCGCCGCGCCAACCCACGCTCCAAGCCGCCCTTCCCTGCCGCCGTCGGCGTGGGGGGCAAGCCGACCTGCGTGAACAACGTCGAGACCCTGTGCAACGTGCCGGCGATCATCGCCGCCGGCGTGGACTGGTACAAATCCCTGGCCCGCGACGGCAGCGAAGACATGGGCACCAAGCTCATGGGCTTCTCCGGCAAGGTCAAGAACCCTGGCCTGTGGGAATTGCCATTCGGCGTCACCGGTCGCGAGCTGTTCGAAGACTACGCCGGCGGCATGCGCGACGGCTATACGCTCAAGTGCTGGCAGCCTGGCGGCGCCGGCACCGGCTTCCTGTTGCCGGAGCACCTGGACGCCCAGATGTACGCTGGCGGCATCGCCAAGGTCGGCACCCGCATGGGCACCGGCCTGGCCATGGCGGTGGACGACAGCGTCAACATGGTCTCGCTGCTGCGCAACATGGAGCAGTTCTTCGCGCGCGAATCCTGCGGTTTCTGCACCCCTTGCCGCGACGGCCTGCCCTGGAGCGTCAAGCTGCTGATGGCCATCGAGAACGGCGAAGGCCAGCCCGGCGACATCGAGACCCTGCTGGGTCTGGTGGGTTTCCTCGGCCCAGGCAAGACCTTCTGTGCTCACGCACCGGGTGCCGTGGAGCCGTTGGGCAGCGCGATCAAATACTTCCGCCCTGAATTCGAGGCCGGCATCGCGCCAACCCGCGCGGGCGACCTCAATCAGGTGGTCACGCCGACCATGGTCGGCGCGTAACGACGCTTTAGAAGGCGCAGGGTCCGTGCCCTGCGCCTTTCGTCCGATGACGCCTTTTACCAGGCTGTTTGGATTCGGACGAACGACAAGATTCCATTAGCCACGCCCGCTGACACCGGGCCAACGAAGAACTTTGAACCATGGCCACTATCCACGTAGACGGCAAAGAGCTCGAAGTCGATGGCGCAGACAACCTGTTACAGGCATGTCTGTCGCTGGGCCTCGACATCCCTTATTTCTGCTGGCACCCCGCCCTTGGCAGCGTTGGCGCTTGTCGCCAGTGCGCAGTCAAGCAGTACACCGACGAAAACGACAAGCGTGGTCGGATCGTCATGTCCTGCATGACCCCTGCCACCGACGGCAGCTGGATCTCCATCGACGATGAAGAAGCGAAAGTGTTTCGCGCCAGCGTCGTCGAATGGCTGATGACCAACCACCCTCACGACTGCCCGGTCTGTGAGGAAGGCGGCCACTGCCACCTGCAAGACATGACCGTGATGACCGGCCACAACGAGCGCCGTTATCGCTTCACCAAGCGCACCCACCAGAACCAGCAACTGGGCCCGTTCATCTCCCACGAGATGAACCGCTGCATCGCCTGCTACCGTTGCGTGCGTTTCTACAAGGACTACGCCGGCGGCACCGACCTGGGCGTGTTCGGCGCCCACGACAACGTGTACTTCGGTCGCGTTGAAGACGGCACCCTGGAAAGCGAATTCTCCGGCAACCTCACCGAGGTCTGCCCCACCGGCGTGTTCACCGACAAGACCCACTCCGAGCGCTACAACCGCAAGTGGGACATGCAGTTCTCGCCGAGCATCTGCCATGGCTGCTCCAGCGGTTGCAACATTTCCCCGGGCGAACGCTACGGCGAATTGCGTCGCATCGAAAACCGCTACAACGGCTCGGTCAACCAGTACTTCCTGTGCGACCGTGGCCGTTTCGGCTACGGCTATGTCAATCGCAAGGATCGCCCACGCCAGCCGCTGCTGGCGGGCGGCGCCACGCTGAGCCTGGACGAAGCCCTGGACAAGGCCGCCGAGCTGCTGCGCGGTCGCAACATTGTCGGCATCGGTTCGCCTCGCGCCAGCCTGGAAAGCAACCACGCCCTGCGTGAGCTGGTTGGCGCCGAGCACTTCTACAGCGGCATCGAAGCCGGCGAGCTGGAACGCATCCGCCTGGTACTGCAAGTACTCAAGGACAGCCCGCTGCCCGTGCCGACGATGCGCGACATCGAAGACCACGACGCGGTGTTCGTCCTTGGCGAAGACCTGACCCAGACCGCCGCCCGCATGGCCCTGGCCCTGCGCCAGTCGGTCAAGGGCAAGGCCGAGGCCATGGCCGACGCCATGCGCGTGCAGCCATGGCTCGACGCCGCCGTGAAGAACATCGGCCAGGACGCGTTGAACCCACTGTTCATCGCCAGCCTCGCTGAAACCAAGCTCGACGACGTGGCCGAAGAATGCGTCCACGCCGCCCCGGACGACCTGGCCCGCATCGGTTTCGCCGTGGCCCACGCCCTGGACGCCAGCGCCCCGGCTGTCGACGGCCTGGACAGCGAAGCGGCCGCCCTCGCCCAACGCATCGCCGACGCCCTGCTGGCGGCCACGCGCCCCTTGATCATCGCTGGCACCTCCCTGGGTTCCAAGGCGCTGATCGAAGCCGCCGCCAACATCGCCAAGGCCTTGAAGCTGCGGGAGAAGAACGGTTCCATCAGCCTGATCGTGCCGGAAGCCAACAGCCTCGGCCTGGCCATGCTCGGTGGCGAATCGGTCGATGCAGCCCTGCAAGCCGTGATCGACGGCAACGCCGACGCCATCGTCGTGCTGGAGAACGATCTGTTCACCCGCACTGACAAGGCCAAGGTCGATGCCGCGTTGAACGCCGCCAAGGTTGTGATCGTCGCCGACCATCAGAAAACCGCCACCACCGACCGCGCCCACCTGGTGCTGCCGGCGGCGAGCTTTGCCGAAGGCGACGGTACGCTGGTCAGTCAGGAAGGTCGCGCCCAGCGCTTCTTCCAGGTGTTCGACCCGACTTACCTGGACGCCAGCATCCTGGTCCACGAAGGCTGGCGCTGGCTGCATGCCCTGCGCGCCACCCTGCTGGACCAGCCGATCGACTGGACGCAACTGGACCACGTCACCGCCGCCGTCGCGTCGAGCAGCCCGCAACTGGCGCGCATCGTCGATGCCGCGCCATCGGCCGCGTTCCGCATCAAGGGCCTGAAGCTGGCCCGCGAACCGCTGCGCTACTCCGGTCGCACGGCGATGCGCGCCAACATCAGTGTCCACGAACCCCGCACGTCCCAGGACAAGGACACCGCGTTCTCGTTCTCCATGGAAGGTTACTCGGGCTCCGCCGAACCGCGCTCGCAAGTGCCGTTCGCCTGGTCGCCGGGCTGGAACTCGCCGCAAGCCTGGAACAAGTTCCAGGACGAAGTCGGTGGTCACCTGCGTGCCGGTGACCCGGGCACCCGCCTGATCGAAAGCCAGGGCGATGGCCTGGGCTGGTTCGCCGCCGTTCCGCGTGCCTTCAACCCGGCACCGGGCACCTGGCAGGTCGTGCCGTTCCATCACTTGTTCGGCAGCGAAGAGAACTCTTCCAAAGCCGCACCGGTGCAGGAACGCATCCCCGCCGCCTACGTGTCGCTCGCCAAGTCGGAAGCCGATCGCCTGGGCGTCAACGACGGTGCGCTGCTGAGCCTGAACGTGGCCGGCCAGACCCTGCGTCTGCCGCTGCGCATCAATGAAGAACTGGGCGCCGGCCTGGTGGCCCTGCCGGCTGGCCTGGCGGGTATTCCACCGGCGATTTTCGGCAAGACTGTCGACGGTCTGCAGGAGGCAGCGCAATGAGCTGGTTCACCCCTGAAGTGATCGCTGTGATCCTGACGGTCCTCAAGGCCATCGTGATCCTGCTGGCCGTGGTGGTTTGCGGCGCGTTGCTGAGCTTCGTCGAACGTCGCCTGCTGGGCTGGTGGCAGGACCGCTACGGTCCGAACCGCGTCGGCCCGTTCGGCATGTTCCAGATCGCCGCCGACATGATCAAGATGTTCTTCAAGGAAGACTGGACACCACCGTTTGCCGACAAGGTGATCTTCACCCTGGCACCGATCGTGGCCATGAGCGCCTTGCTGATCGCCTTCGCGATCATCCCGATCACCCCGACTTGGGGCGTGGCGGACCTGAACATCGGCCTGCTGTTCTTCTTCGCCATGGCCGGCCTGTCGGTGTACGCGGTGCTGTTCGCCGGCTGGTCGAGCAACAACAAGTTCGCCCTGCTGGGCAGCCTGCGGGCCTCGGCCCAGACCGTGTCCTACGAAGTGTTCATGGGCCTGGCGCTCATGGGCATCGTGATCCAGGCCGGCTCGTTCAACATGCGCGACATCGTCGAGTACCAGGCCCAGAACCTGTGGTTCATCATTCCGCAGTTCTTCGGTTTCTGTACCTTCTTCATCGCTGGCGTGGCCGTGACTCACCGTCACCCCTTCGACCAGCCGGAAGCGGAGCAGGAACTGGCCGACGGTTACCACATTGAATATGCCGGCATGAAGTGGGGCATGTTCTTCGTCGGTGAATACATCGGCATCATCCTGATCTCGGCACTGCTGGTAACGCTGTTCTTCGGTGGCTGGCACGGTCCGTTCGGCATCCTGCCGCAACTGTCCTTCGTCTGGTTCGCCCTGAAGACCGCGTTCTTCATCATGCTGTTCGTCCTGCTACGCGCCTCGATCCCGCGCCCACGCTACGACCAGGTGATGGACTTCAGCTGGAAATTCTGCCTGCCGCTGACCCTGATCAACATGCTGGTGACCGCTGCGATCGTTTTGATGAACGCGCCTGCGGCCGCGGTTCAGTGAGGATTTGACCCATGTTCAAATATATTGGCGACATCGTTAAGTGTACCGGTACCCAACTGCGGAGCCTGGTCATGATCTTCGGCCATGGCTTTCGCAAACGCGACACCCTGCAATACCCGGAAGAGGCGGTCTATCTGGCGCCCCGCTACCGTGGCCGCATCGTCCTGACCCGCGACCCCGACGGCGAAGAGCGCTGCGTGGCCTGCAACCTGTGCGCCGTGGCGTGCCCGGTGGGTTGCATCTCGCTGCAGAAAGCTGAAACCGAAGACGGTCGCTGGTACCCGGACTTCTTCCGCATCAACTTCTCGCGCTGCATTTTCTGCGGCCTCTGCGAGGAAGCGTGCCCGACCACCGCGATCCAGCTCACGCCGGATTTCGAAATGGCCGAGTTCAAACGTCAGGACCTGGTGTACGAGAAAGAAGATCTGCTGATTTCCGGTCCCGGTAAAAACCCTGATTACAACTTCTATCGTGTTGCAGGTATGGCCATTGCCGGTAAGCCAAAAGGCGCCGCGCAGAACGAAGCCGAACCGATCAACGTGAAGAGCTTGCTGCCTTAAGGAAGAAAGATGGAATTCGCTTTCTATTTCGCATCGGGTATCGCGGTGGTGTCCACGCTTCGTGTGGTCACCAACACCAACCCCGTGCACGCCCTGCTCTACCTGATCATTTCGCTGATCGCCGTGGCCATGACCTTCTTCGCCCTCGGCGCGCCGTTCGCCGGTGCCCTGGAAGTGATCGCCTACGCCGGCGCCATCATGGTGCTGTTCGTGTTCGTGGTGATGATGCTCAACCTCGGCCCGGCCGCGGTCCAGCAGGAACGCGCCTGGCTCAAGCCCGGCATCTGGGCGGGACCGGTGATCCTGTCCGCCCTGCTGCTGGGTGAACTGCTGTATGTGCTGTTCGCTCACCAGAGCGGCCAGGCCATCGGCCACACCACCGTAGACGCCAAGGCCGTGGGCATCAGCCTGTTCGGCCCGTACCTGCTGGTGGTCGAACTCGCCTCGATGCTGCTGCTTGCCGCAGCCGTCACGGCGTTCCATTTGGGCCGTAACGAGGCGAAGGAGTAATCACATGCCTGCTATCCCTCTCGAACATGGCTTGGCGGTTGCCGGCATCCTGTTCTGCCTCGGTCTGGTCGGCCTGATGGTCCGCCGCAACATCCTGTTCGTGCTGATGAGCCTGGAGGTCATGATGAATGCCTCCGCCCTGGCCTTCATCGTCGCGGGCGCTCGCTGGGCGCAACCGGATGGACAGATCATGTTCATCCTGGTGATCAGCCTGGCAGCCGCCGAGGCCAGCATCGGCCTGGCGATCCTGTTGCAGCTGTATCGCCGCTTCCACACTCTCGATATTGACGCTGCCAGCGAGATGCGCGGATGAACCTTCTCTTCCTGACTTTCATATTTCCTCTTGTCGGTTTCCTGCTGTTGTCGTTCTCCCGTGGACGCTGGTCGGAAAACCTGTCGGCGCTGGTGGGCGTGGGTTCCATCGGCCTGTCCGCCATCGTCACGGCCTACGTGATCTGGCAATTCAACGTCGCCCCACCGGAAGGTGGCCGTTACGTGCAGGTGCTGTGGCAATGGATGGCGGTGGAAGGCTTCACGCCAAACTTCGCCCTGTACCTGGACGGCCTGTCGGTGACCATGCTCGGCGTGGTGGTCGGCGTGGGTTTCCTGATCCACCTGTTCGCCTCCTGGTACATGCGCGGTGAAGCCGGTTACTCGCGCTTCTTCGCCTACACCAACCTGTTCATCGCCAGCATGCTGTTCCTGGTGCTCGGCGATAACCTGTTGTTCCTGTACTTCGGCTGGGAAGGCGTGGGCCTGTGCTCGTACCTGTTGATCGGTTTCTACTACAGCAACCGCAACAACGGCAACGCCGCGCTCAAGGCGTTCATCGTCACCCGCATCGGCGACGTGTTCATGGCCATCGGCCTGTTCATCCTGTTCCAGCAACTGGGTACGCTGAACATCCAGGAACTGCTGGTCAAGGCACCCGAGCACTTCAAGGTCGGTGACTTCTGGATCGTCCTGGCGACCCTGATGCTGCTGGGCGGCGCTGTCGGTAAATCCGCGCAACTGCCGCTGCAAACCTGGTTGGCGGACGCGATGGCTGGCCCTACCCCGGTCTCGGCACTGATCCACGCCGCGACCATGGTGACCGCCGGTGTCTACCTGATCGCCCGTACTCACGGCCTGTTCGCCCTGGCGCCGGACATCCTGCACCTGGTCGGCATCGTCGGCGGTGTGACCCTGGTGCTGGCCGGTTTTGCCGCCCTGGTGCAGACCGACATCAAGCGCATCCTCGCCTACTCGACCATGAGCCAGATCGGCTACATGTTCCTGGCCCTGGGCGTCGGTGCCTGGGAAGGCGCGATCTTCCACCTGATGACCCACGCCTTCTTCAAGGCGCTGCTGTTCCTTGCCTCCGGTGCGGTGATCGTTGCCTGCCACCACGAGCAGAACATCTTCAAGATGGGCGGCCTGTGGAAGAAACTGCCGTTGGCCTACGCCAGCTTCATCGTCGGCGGCGCGGCCCTGGCGGCCCTGCCACTGGTCACCGCCGGTTTCTACTCCAAGGACGAGATCCTCTGGGAAGCGTTCGCCAGCGGTAACCAGGGTCTGCTCTACGCGGGCCTGGTGGGTGCGTTCATGACCTCGCTGTACACCTTCCGCCTGATCTTCATCGCGTTCCACGGTGAAGCCAAGACCGAAGCCCACGCCGGCCACGGCATTGCCCACTGGCTGCCGCTGTCGGTGCTGATCGTGCTGTCGACCTTCGTCGGCGCCATGATCACCCCACCGCTGGCCGATGTGCTGCCGCAAAGCGTCGGCCATGCCGGCGGCGAAGCCAAGCACAGCCTGGAAATCGCCTCCGGCGCCATCGCCCTGGCGGGTATCCTGCTGGCTGCCCTGCTGTTCCTCGGCAAGCGTCGCTTCGTCACGGCAATCGCCAACAGCGGCATCGGGCGTTTCCTTTCGGCCTGGTGGTTCGCCGCCTGGGGCTTCGACTGGATCTACGACAAACTGTTCGTCAAGCCATACCTTGCGATCAGCCACATTCTGCGCAAAGACCCGCTCGACCAGACCATTGGCCTGATCCCGCGCATGGCCAAGGGCGGCCACACTGCCCTGAGCCGTACCGAGACCGGTCAACTGCGTTGGTATGCGGCTTCCATGGCGGCTGGCGCCGTGCTGGTTATCGGCGCCATCGTGCTGGTAGCGGTCTGATATGAACCTTGCGAACTTGCGAAAGGAAACGAGCCCGTCATGATTCTGCCCTGGCTAATCCTGATCCCCTTCATCGGCGGCCTGCTGTGCTGGATCGCGGAGCGCTCCAGCTCCACGCTCCCGCGCTGGATTGCGCTGCTGACCATGTCCCTGGAACTCGCGCTCGGCCTCTGGCTGTGGGCGACCGGCGACTATTCATTTGCACCGGCCCCTGGCGCCGATCCAACCTGGGCGCTTGAGTTCAAGCACGCCTGGATCGCGCGCTTCGGCATCAGCGTGCACCTGGCCCTCGACGGCCTGTCGTTGCTGATGATCCTGCTGACCGGCCTGCTGGGTATCCTCTCGGTGCTCTGCTCCTGGAAAGAGATCCAGCGTCACGTCGGTTTCTTCCACCTGAACCTGATGTGGATCCTGGGCGGCGTCGTCGGCGTGTTCCTGGCGCTGGACCTGTTCATGTTCTTCTTCTTCTGGGAAATGATGCTGGTGCCGATGTACTTCCTCATCGCGCTCTGGGGTCACAGTTCTTCGGACGGCAAGAAAACCCGGATCTACGCGGCGACCAAGTTCTTCATCTTCACCCAGGCTTCCGGCCTGATCATGTTGGTGGCGATCCTTGGCCTGGTCCTGGTGAACTTCAACAACACCGGCGTGATTACCTTCAACTACGCCGACCTGTTGAAAGTGCAGATGTCCAAGACCACCGAGTACGTGCTGATGCTCGGCTTCTTCATCGCCTTCGCGGTGAAGCTGCCGGTGGTGCCGTTCCACTCCTGGCTGCCGGACGCCCACGCCCAGGCGCCGACCGCAGGTTCCGTGGACCTGGCGGGTATCCTGCTGAAGACGGCGGCCTACGGCCTGTTGCGCTTCGCCCTGCCGCTGTTCCCCAATGCCTCGGCCGAGTTCGCGCCGATTGCCATGACCCTGGGCCTGATCGGGATTTTCTACGGTGCGTTCCTGGCGTTCGCCCAGAGCGACATCAAGCGCCTGATCGCCTTCTCCAGCGTTTCGCACATGGGCTTCGTGCTGATCGGGATCTACTCCGGCAGCCAACTGGCCCTGCAAGGCGCGGTGATCCAGATGCTCGCCCACGGCCTGTCGGCCGCGGCGCTGTTTATCCTCAGCGGTCAGTTGTACGAGCGCCTGCACACCCGGGACATGCGTGAGATGGGCGGCATCTGGTCGCGCATCGCCTACCTGCCGGCCATCAGCCTGTTCTTCGCGGCCGCTTCCCTGGGCCTGCCGGGTACCGGCACCTTCGTCGGCGAGTTCCTGATCCTGATCGGCTCGTTCGTCAGTGCCCCATGGATCACGGCGATTGCCACCTCCGGCCTGGTGTTCGGTTCGGTCTACTCGCTGATCATGATCCACCGCGCCTACTTCGGTCCGGCCAAGTCGGATGAAGTGTTGCGTGGCATGGACGGTCGCGAACTGATCATGGTGCTCGGCCTTGCGGTGCTGCTGGTTTACCTCGGCGTCTACCCGCAACCGTTCCTCGACACCTCTGCCGCCACGATGCATGGCGTGCAGCAGTGGCTCGGCACCGCCTTCTCTCAACTCGCTTCGGCCCGGTAAGAGCGCTATGGAATTCACGATTCAACACTTTATCGCGCTTGCGCCGCTGTTGATCACCAGCGCCACGATCATCGTGGTGATGCTGGCGATCGCCTGGCGGCGCAATCACTCACAGACCTTCCTGCTGTCGGTGGCGGGGCTGAACCTGGCCTTGCTGTCGATCTTGCCGGCCTTGAAAGTCGCGCCACTGGCGGTCACGCCGCTGATCCAGATCGACAGCTTCGCCTGCCTCTACATGGCGTTGATCCTGGTCGCCACCCTGGCCTGCGTCACCCTCGCCCACGCCTACCTCGGCGATGGCGGTTCGGGTTACCCGGGCAACCGCGAAGAACTGTACCTGCTGATCCTGATGGCCGCCGCCGGTGGCCTGGTCCTGGTCAGCGCGCAGCACCTGGCCAGCCTGTTCATCGGCCTGGAACTGCTGTCGGTACCGGTCTACGGCCTGGTGGCCTACGCCTTCTTCAACAAGCGCTCCCTGGAAGCCGGCATCAAGTACATGGTGTTGTCGGCGGCCGGCTCCGCGTTCCTGTTGTTCGGCATGGCCCTGCTCTACGCCGAAGCCGGCACCCTGAGCTTCGTCGGCATCGGCCAGGCCCTGGCCGCCACCGGCCTGCCTAGCCCGATCGCGCAACTGGGCCTGGGCATGATGCTGATCGGCCTGGCGTTCAAGCTGTCGCTGGTCCCGTTCCACCTCTGGACCCCGGACGTCTACGAAGGCGCCCCGGCGCCCGTGGCGGCGTTCCTTGCCACTGCGTCGAAAGTGGCGGTGTTCGCAGTGATGGTGCGGTTGTTCCAGATCTCGCCAGTGGCCAGCAGCGGTGTGCTGAGCAACGTGCTGACCATCATCGCCATCGCGTCGATCCTGTTCGGTAACCTGCTGGCACTGACCCAGAGCAACCTCAAGCGTCTGCTGGGTTACTCGTCCATCGCCCACTTCGGCTACCTGCTGATCGCCCTGATCGCCAGCAAGGGCCTGGCCGTGGAAGCCATCGGCGTGTACCTGGTCACCTACGTGATCACCAGCCTCGGCGCCTTCGGCGTGATCACCCTGATGTCCTCGCCGTACAACGGCCGCGACGCCGACGCCTTGTACGAATACCGCGGCCTGTTCTGGCGCCGTCCGTACCTGACCGCCGTGCTGACCGTGATGATGCTGTCCCTGGCCGGCATCCCGCTGACCGCCGGCTTCATCGGCAAGTTCTACATCATCGCCACCGGCGTCGAGGCCCACCAATGGTGGCTGGTCGGCTCCCTGGTGCTGGGCAGTGCCATCGGCGTGTTCTACTACCTGCGCGTCATGGTCACCCTGTACCTGATGGAACCGAACCTGCGTCGCCACGATGCCGAGTTGCACTGGGAACAAAAGGCAGGCGGCGTGATGCTGCTGGCCATCGCCGTGTTGGCGTTCTTCCTCGGTGTGTACCCGCAGCCGTTGCTGACGTTGGTTCAGCAGGCTGGGCTGACGGGTTGATTGCCTGAGCGTCACCGAACAAAAATGCCCGTTTCGAGAGATGCGGGCATTTTTTTTGAGCAGGATTCGAGTGATCAAAAACCGTGGCGAGGGAGCTTGCTCCCGCTAGGCTGCGCAGCAGCCTCGATCAGCTCAACACGGACCATCGGGTAAACGATCGTTACGACTGCTACGCAGCCGAGCGGGAGCAAGCTCCCTCGCCATGGGTTGGTGTTTTTTCTGAAAGTGAGACGGTTTCTTATTACATCTGATAGTTTGCCGCAGAGAATATCGACAACAATCATCTACGATCATCCTTCAGAAGCGACTGCCTCAGAAGACAGGGCGTGTACCGCCAACTGCAATGGAGAAATCCGCCATGACAGCCACCACGAAAACCCGGTCGGTTACAGCTCACGTCCCGGTGCACCTGGCCGAAAAAGTCGACTTGATGGCCGAACGCCTCGGGCGCTCCAAGGACTGGATCGTTAAACAAGCGCTATTTGCCTGGATAAACCAGGAGGAGGAACGCAGTCTCCTGACCCATGAGGCCTTGGCCGATGTTGGCACCGGCCGAGTGATTGACCACCAGGCAGTGCAGGCTTGGGCCGATAGTCTCAACGGGGATCGATAACTTCGGCTCGACCAACCTGACTGCCAAAGCGCAGTGGCCTTTCCATTTGGTGATCGGCTGATATGTATGTCGATTCGAACGCGCCGTGGCAGGCCATCAGCGCAAACTGCAACGCATTTTTCCCCGGCTCATGCAGCTTGCACGACGCTGAAAATCAAGAACACTTCAATCCATTGTTTTTAAAGCATTTTAAAACCCGTCTCGGCTGGCACAGCTCATGCAATTCAGCTCTTACGCGGCGTCGGCGCTCGAAGCCTGCCCGCATCCGTGAATTGCCGAGGAGCTCCCCATGAATGCCATCGATCTGTTGAAAGCCGACCATGAGCGCGTCAAAGCCATCTTGACTCAACTGAGCGAGTCGACCGAGCGCGCCGTGAAAAAACGCACCGACCTGTTGGCGAAACTGGAAATGGAAATTTCCATCCACACCCGCCTGGAAGAAGAAATTCTTTATCCAGCGTTCAAGCAAGCCGGTGGCAAGGACGAGGCTGAAATGTATTACGAGGCCAAGGAAGAACACCGCACCGTCGACTCGTTGGTGCTGCCGGACCTGAAAACCACCGATCCAACTCAGCCGGAATTCGCCGGTCGGGTGAAAGTGGTCAAGGAACTGCTTGAGCACCACATCGAAGAAGAAGAAAAGGAAATGTTCCCCCACGCGAAAAAACTGCTGGGTAAGGCCAAGCTCGACGCCTTGGGCGCGGAAATGGAAACCATGAAAGCGCAGTACAAAAAAGAACTGAGCAGCGCCAACCTCGCCGCCTGATCAAAGCGCCAGATGCTTCAGCCGTCATGTGGCGGCTGAATGCGTTGCGCCGCTTTATTGCATTTGTTCGCGCAAGAATTCCACCAACGCCTGCACTGGGCGTGCACTTTGCCGATGCTGGGGATACACCGCCGATAGCGCCAACGGTTCGGTCTCGAAGCCTTCCAGGACCCTGATCAGCCGTCCCTCCTTCAAGGCATCGCCGAGGATGAAAGCGGGCAGATAGGTGATGCCCATGCCGGCAATGGCCGCGTCCCTGAGCAAATCACCGTTATTGGCGCGCATGCGCCCCGTGACCTCCAGCGTCAACGGTTTGCCCGCCCCCGCGAAACGCCACTGCACCTGACGGCTGTGACCATAGGGCAGGCAGTCATGGTTGCGCAGGTCCTCAGGCCGCGCGGGTATGCCTTTTTGCGCCAGGTAGGTCGGGCTGGCGCAATACACCCGCTCGATGGCCGCGATGCGCCGGGCAATCAGGGTCGAATCCTCCAGCCCGCCGCTGCGCAGCGCCAGGTCATAGCCCTCCCCCAGCAGATCCACCGAACGGTCGCTCAGGTCCACCTCGACGCTGACGCCCGGATAGCGTTGCAGGAACAGCGGCAACAGGCTGCCCAGGTGCGCCACAGCGAAGGACAGCGGTGCGCTGAGGCGAATCGTGCCGCGGGGCTCGCTGGTCTGGCCGCTGATGCCCTGCTCCACTTGTTCGACGTCATTGAGCAGGCGCAGCGCCGCTTCGTAGTAACGCTGGCCCAACGGGGTGACGTCCAGCCGGCGGGTCGAGCGATTGAGCAGGCGCACGCCCAGGCGCTGCTCCAGTGCCATGAGCTTGCGACTGACGAACTGCTTGGACAGCCCGAGCTTGTCCGCGGCGGCGGTAAAACTGCCTGACTCCATGACCTGGGCAAAGATGCGCATTTCTTCGAAGGGGTTCATTGTCATTTCGCAGGTGGACAGTCAGTAGATTCAGTGGGGCATTGTGATCGTGGCAAGACAAATTGCATAGCGTCGATGCCGGCAACTTAGATTAATGACTGGACACAAAAACGCCCGCTCAGGGGGTAATGCTGTTCACTTAAGAGAAACGATGAACCTGTGGCGAGGGCGCTTGCTCCCGCTCGACAGCGCAGCAGTCGTGAACCCGCGGGTGCGGTGTGTCTGATGCTCCGCATTCGGCTGGTTTGGGGCCGCTTCGCGGCCCAGCGGGCGCAAGCTCCCTCGCCACGGGATTGTCGTTTACCTTAAGTGAACAGCATCACCCACAAGGCGGGCGTCTTCCAGTAAAGACCGCTTACTTGGCCGTCAGCGCCGAGTAGCTGTTCATCAGGTTGCGGTAGTTCGGAATGCGCTGGGACAGCAGGCTGCCCAGGCCTTCGATGTCGTTGCGCCAGTCGCGGTGCAGCTCACAGGCCACCGAGAACCAGTTCATCATCTGCGCGCCGGCGGCCGTCATGCGCACCCAGGCGGCTTGTTGCACGGTTTCGTTGAAGGTACCCGAAGCGTCGGTGACGACGAACACGTCGAAACCTTCAGCCAGCGCCGACAGGGTCGGGAACGCCACGCAGACGTCGGTAACCACGCCAGCGATGATCAGTTGCTTGCGGCCGGTGGCCTTGATTGCCCTGACGAAGTCTTCGTTGTCCCAGGCATTGATCTGGCCTGGACGCGGGATGTATGGCGCGTCCGGAAACATTTCCTTGAGTTCCGGCACGATCGGGCCGTTGGGGCCCTGTTCGAAGCTGGTGGTCAGGATGGTCGGCAGGTTGAAGAACTTCGCCAGGTCGGCCAGCGCCAACACGTTGTTCTTGAACTCGTTGGGCGAGAAGTCCTGGACCAGGGAAATCAGACCGGTCTGGTGATCGACCAGCAGGACGACCGCGTCGTCTTTGTTCAGACGGTTGTAGGCGGGAACGTTGCTCATGGGGTGACTCCTTTGGGATGGATGTATTGAAAGCCAATGTGGGAGCGAGCCTGCTCGCGATGACGGTATGTCAGCTTGCGGCGATGTCGGATGTGCCGACGCCTTCGCGAGCAGGCTCGCTCCCACAAGGGGAGAATCGGTGTGTTAGTCAAAAGGCAAAGCAGGAACAGCCAAACGCGCCCCAGAAACCCTGGAAATCGCTGACCGGAACGTTCGACAATCGCGCCCGTTCGTGGCTATGGGAATGCACCTTGCACGGACCGCTGCACTGGTGGACTTGCGCCTGCAGCGGTGAGGCCGGGCGCCAGTGCCCCGGGACCTTGACCACGGGCGACCAGTCCGGCAGCACCGGGACGCTGGCTGGGCCGAGGTTTTCGAAGTCGCCAGCGGCGTACACCACTTTGCCGTCCACTACGGTCAGCACCGACTCGATCCACTTGATGGCTTCTTCCTCGACGCTGAAGAAGTCCGCGCTCAGGGCCGCCAGGTCCGCCAGTTGGCCGACCTTGATCTGGCCTTTCTTGCCCTGCTCCGACGAGAACCAGGCACTGCCGTGGGTGAACAACTCCAGCGCGGTCAGGCGCGGCAAGCCCTCTTCGTGCAACGACAGGCCGCCGACGGTGCGGCCGCTGACCATCCAGTACAACGAAGTCCACGGGTTGTAGCTCGACACGCGGGTGGCGTCGGTGCCGGCGCCCACCGGCACGCCTTCGGCGAGCATGCGCTTGATCGGCGGCGTGGCTTCGGCGGCCTTGGCGCCGTAGCGGTCAACGAAGTATTCGCCCTGGAAGGCCATGCGGTCCTGGATCGCAATACCGCCGCCCAGTGCCCGTACACGCTCGATGTTTTTCGGCGTGATGGTTTCGGCGTGGTCGAAGAACCACGGCAGGCCATTGAACGGAATGTCGCGATTGACCTTCTCGAACACGTCGAGCATGCGGCTGATGGATTCGTCGTAGGTGGCGTGCAGGCGGAACGGCCAGCGCTGCTCCACCAGGTGACGCACCACCGGCTCCAGGTCCTGCTCCATGCCCGGCGGCAGATCCGGGCGCGGTTCGAGGAAGTCTTCG
The DNA here is from genome assembly GCF_023701885.1 of Pseudomonas sp. CG7. Lineage (NCBI taxonomy): Bacteria > Pseudomonadati > Pseudomonadota > Gammaproteobacteria > Pseudomonadales > Pseudomonadaceae > Pseudomonas > Pseudomonas sp. CG7. The sequence goes on from NZ_JABAEE010000020.1 coordinate 69,903, forward strand.
AAGTCCGCCGCCGAGAACACCAACATCTCCCCGGCGCCGTTGTGCCGCAGGAAATCGTCGCCCTGGTGCAGCTTGACGCTGCCGGTCCAGTTCTTGAAATCGGTGAGTTCTTCCTTGGGCTTCTGGGTGAACAGGTTGTAGGCGATGCGCACCGTCAACTGCTGCTCGCGGGCCAACTGCTCGATGACCTCGTAGTCGTCCGGGTAGTTCTGGTAGCCGCCGCCGGCGTCGATGGCGCTGGTCAGGCCCAGGCGATTGAGTTCGCGCATGAACTGGCGGGTGGAGTTGACCTGGTATTCCAGCGGCAACTTCGGCCCTTTCGCCAGCGTCGAGTACAGGATCATCGCGTTGGGCCGCGCCACCAGCATGCCGGTGGGCTCGCCCTTGCTGTCGCGTACGATCTCGCCACCCGGCGGGTTCGGCGTGTCGGGGGGGTAGCCGGCGACACGCAGCGCGGCGCGGTTGAGCAAGGCGCGGTCATACAGGTGCAACACGAACCCGGGCGTATCGGGGGCGGCCTGGTTGAGTTCTTCCAGGGTCGGCATGCGCTTTGCGGCGAACTGGAATTCGTTCCAGCCGCCCACCACGCGAACCCATTGCGGCGTTGGCGTGCGGTCGGCCTGGTCCTTGAGCATGCGCAAGGCATCGGCCAACGACGGCACGCCTTCCCAACGCAGCTCCAGATTGTAGTTCAAGCCACCCCGTATCAGGTGCAGGTGCGAGTCGTTGAGACCGGGAATGACGGTGCGGCCCTTGAGGTCGATGACCTGGGTACCGCTGCCGCGCAGGGCCATGGCCTCGGCGTCGGTGCCCACGGCGACGAAGCGGCCCTGGCTGATAGCGACCGCACTGGCGCGGGGCTTCTCGCGATCGACGGTGTGGAATTGGCCATTGAACAGAATCAGGTCGGCGATCATCGGTTTTTCCTTCAACAATGGATGTGCGGACAAATCCGTGGCGAGGGAGCTTGCTCCCGCTGGGCTGCGAAGCGGCCCCAAAAAGAGCGGACGCTGCGCGTCCAGCGGGAGCAAGCTCCCTCGCCACAACAGTGCTTGTCACAAAAGTTCGGCGCTGCTTAGGGCTCCAGGGGTTCGGGGGCCTTGGAAGCTTCCAGCCACGGCGCGAACAGCCGGGTCGCCAGCGGCATGCACACGTACACCACCGAGAGCACGATGGTCACGGTGATCAAAAACGTGGCGACCACGTAGTTGGACAGAAAGGCATTGAGTTGCAGCAACGGGCCCCAGAGCAACGGCACCAGCAAGGTGTGCGGCAGGATGACCAGCAGCGTCACCACCGATTGCTTCCAGCGCGGCGGTGGCGTGGCGGCATCGGCCAACGGGGCGAACCAGAATTCCTTGTGCGAACCGACCTCGATCTGATCACCGTCGGCCAACACTGGCGCAGCCTCGGCCACCAATTCACGCCGCTCGGGGGAGTCCAGCCAGCGCTGCATGGCTTCGGTGGAGCGAAAACGCAGCACGCAGGTAAACAATGACAATCCGTCCTGCTTGCCCCGCACAACGTCGACGCCCAGATGGCCCGGCCACTGGCCGGCCACGGTGACGATGCGCCGCAACCAGGCCTCATAGGCATCGTTCTGCCCGGCTTTGATTCGGTGCTTGACCACCAAGGTGACGATTTCATCGAAACCGGGTACCGCCGGGCTCGCGGTTGATTCGAGGGTTTGGGACTCAGGCATGACGCAGCACTCCATCAAAACGCGCGTTCAGCGCCAGGCGTCCAGGGCCGGCAATGAACACGCTGGTAAATACAATCAACAGCAACCAGCCAAACTGCCCTTCTTCCAAGCTCCACTGCGGATGCACCACCAGCAACGCCACGGCCAGCAGGAACAGGATCGGCAGGCACGCCAGGCGCACCAGCACACCGGCCATGATCAACAGTGGGCACAGCACCTCGGCGAAAATCGCCAGGACCAGGGTCGGCGCGGCGCCGAGGTGGAACGGGTCTTCGATGCGGGTCAGCTCGCTGCTGTAGTTCAAGCGCTTCGGCAAGCCATGGACCCACAGCAAAAACAACCCGCCGCTCAGGCGCAGGAACAACAAGCCCAGGTCCTGCAACGGGCGCTCATCGGTCAGGTTCATCGGTGGGCTCCGTCCGCGGCCGCAGCGGCCGGCAGTGGGTGCGACATGTGGCTGGCGATGCGCGACCGCAGCCAGCGGTCGGCGGGGTCGTTGTCATGCACGCCGCTCCAGACCATCGACAGTTCGGCGGCGTTGATCTCGAACGGCGGGTCCTCGGCGCGCAACGCGCAGCCTTCCACCAGCGCGCAGGCGGCGTAGTCGGGCACGGTGGCGATCAGCTCGGTGCCCGCCAACAATGCTCGCAGCCCGCTGAATTGCGGCACCGCCAGCACCACTTTTCGGCTCCGGCCGATGCGGGCCAGGTCCAAGTCGATGTTGCCGCTCAGGTCGCCCGAAAACGAAACCATGGCGTGGGGCCGCGAGCAGTATTCGTCCAGGGTCAGCGGCCCCGGGCGCTTGTCGCCGCGCAAGACCTTGCAGGGAATGTCTCGCAGTTTCTTACGCTTGGCATTGGCCGGCAGGTCGGTGGTGTAGCTGACGCCGACGCTGATTTCACCACTGGCCAGCAGCGAGGACATCAGCAGGAAATTGGCCCGGCGCACCACCACGATGATCCCCGGCGCTTCTTCGCGCAGTTGGCTCAGCAGCGGAGGAAACAGGCCGAATTCGGCATCGTCGGACAGACCGATGCGAAACACGTCGCAACTGGTGGACGGATCGAACGCCTTGGCCCGGCTGACCGCGCCGGAGATGGTGTCCATGGCCGGTTGCAGCTCTCGCAGGATCGCCAGGGCCCGCGGCGTCGGTTCCATGCCGCGACCGTGACGGATCAGCAACGGATCGTCGAACAGATCCCGCAACCGCCCCAGCGCCGCACTCACCGCCGGCTGGCCCATGAACAGCTTTTCGGCGACGCGGGTCAGGTTTTTCTCGAACATCAGCGCCTCGAAGATCACCAGCAGGTTCATGTCGAGACGGCGTAAATCGTTGCGGTTCATGGGGGTTGTTCCTGTTGAATGCCAAACCTGTGGGAGCGAGCTTGCTCGCGATAGCGGTGGGTCAGCTTGCATCGATGTTGAATGTAATGACGCCATCGCGAGCAAGCTCGCTCCCACAGGTGTGTGGTTTGATCAACCCTGGATGAACGCCAACAGGTCCGCGTTCAAGCGGTCCTTGTGGGTATCGGTCAGGCCATGGGGCGCGCCCGGGTAGACCAGCAACTGCGCGTTCTTGAGCAACTGGGCAGCGGCAATGCCGGCCGCTTCGATGGGGACCATCTGATCGTCATCGCCGTGCACCACCAAGGTCGGCACGTCGATGTTGCGCAGGTCTTCGGAAAGATCGGTCTCCGAGAACGCCTTGATGCAGTCGTAAGTGTTCTTGTGGCCGGCCTGCATGCCTTGCATCCAGAACCAGTCGATCATGCCTTGGGAGACCTTGGCGCCCGGGCGGTTGGCGCCGAAAAACGCGCTGGCCACGTCTTTGTATAGCTGAGAACGGTCGGCCAGGGAGGCTTGGCGGAAACCGTCGAACACTTCGACCGGCAAGCCACCAGGGTTGGCCGCGGTCCTGAGCATCAACGGCGTCACCGCCGAGATCAGGCCGAGCTTGGCGACGCGGGCCGCGCCATGGCGGCCGATGTAGCGCGCCACTTCACCACCGCCCGTGGAGAAGCCGATCAACACCGCGTCTTTCAAGTCCAGCCGTTCGATCAGCTCAGCCAGGTCATCGGCGTAGGTGTCCATGTCGTTGCCGTCCCAGGGTTGGCTGGAGCGCCCGTGTCCACGGCGGTCGTGGGCGATCACCCGGTAGCCGTTGGACGCCAGGAACATCATCTGCCCTTCCCAACTCTCCGAGTTCAGCGGCCAGCCGTGGCTCAAGACCACCGGCTGGCCAGGGCCCCAATCCTTGTAGTAAATCACGGTGCCGTCGCGGGTGATGAAGGTGCTCATGACAGGGTTCCTTGAGGTGGGTGGATCGCTTCATGGTCCGGCCGTAGGGGACGTTTGCGTGAGTTAAACGTTGTTAATTTTTTCGGAACGGCGGTGTTAAAAACCCGCTTTTGTGGCGAGGGAGCTTGCTCCCGCTGGGCTGCGCAGCAGCCCCAGAACTGTCACCTCGGAGTGTCAGATTGGTTGGGAGGTGGGGCCTTTGGGGCCGCTTCGCGGCCCAGCGGGAGCAAGCTCCCTCGCCACAGGTTCGGCGTCTGGAAGGCCGGGAGTAGAGCCTGCGCCGTTGCGCTTGAAGCCAAACCTGAGGAATATGCTCGGGTAAAGCCCGGGCATCGGGACCAGAACATTGAGAGCACCATGAGCCACTACCTCAGCCTGCCCGTCGAACAGCCGGTGCACTTCGGCCCTTACCGGGTCCATCCGCGCCAGCGCCTGGTGCTGGAGGGCGAGCAACCGTTGCGCCTGGGGCGGCGGGCCGTGGAGATCCTGCTGGTGTTGCTCGAACACGCTGGCGAGGTGGTGAGCAAGCAGCAACTGATCGCCCGGGTCTGGCCCAGAAGCGTGGTGGAAGACACCAACCTGCGCGTACACGTCGCAGCCCTGCGCAAGGCCCTCGGGGACGGCCAGGCCGGGCAGCGCTACATCGTCACCGTGGCGCAGCGCGGCTACAGCTTCGTCGCGCCGCTGGCTTTCGAATCCCTTGACCCATTGGCGCGCATCCCCCATCCGTCCCTGGCGCGCAACCTGCCACTGCAGCGCACGCGCCTGATCGGCCGCCAGGCCCTGGTGGAAAACCTGGTGGCCCAGCTGCCGCGAAAACGCTTCATTACCCTGGTCGGCACCGGCGGCATCGGCAAGACCACCGTTGCCCTGCGGGTCGCTGAACGGCTGATCGGCCATTACCGTGACGGCACCCACCTGCTGGACCTGGCGTCGCTCAACGACGCGGCCATGATCGCTCCCAACCTCTGTGCGTTGCTCGACCTGCCCCTGCAGGACGGCGATCCGCTGGACACCCTCGCCCGACAGCTCAAGGAACGGCATCTGTTGCTGGTGCTCGACAACTGCGAGCACCTGATCGACGCCATCGCCCAGCTCAGCGAAACCTTGCTACGTGGTGCGCCTCACCTGCACATCCTGGCCACCAGCCGCGAAGGCCTGCGCGCCGAAGGTGAACACATGCAGCGCCTGGACGCCCTGGCGTTCCCGCCCCGTGAAATGCCCATCGAGGGTTATCCCGCCCTGGAGTACCCGGCACTGCAACTGTTTGCCGAGCGTGCGATGGCCAGCCGTGACGACTTCGAACTGACCGACCGCGAGGTGCCGTTGGTGATCGACATCTGCCAGCGTCTGGACGGCATTCCCCTGGCCATCGAGCTGGCCGCCGGACAACTTGGCCGCTTCACCCTGGAGGCGCTTCACCGACACCTGCAAGACAGCGTCGCCCTGCTCCACAACGACACCGGCGCCGCACCGCGCCAGCAGACCCTGCGCGCCACGCTGGACTGGAGCTTCGCGCTGCTCACGGCCTGCGAGCAGACCTGCCTGCGGCGGCTGGCGGTGTTCATGGGCAGTTTCAACCTGGCCTCGGCCGCGGCAGTGATCGTCGGCCAGCATGTCGCACCCGAACAGGTGCTGGTATCGATCAGCCAGTTGGTCGCCAAGTCATTGCTCAACGTCGAGATCGGCGATGAAGAGGTGCGCTATCGCCTGCTGGACACCACCCGCCGCTATGCCTTGGAAAAACTCGCCGAAGCCGGGGAACTGACGGCCAGCCAGGAACGCCACGCCGAACGCTGCCTGGCGCTCATGGGACAAGCGGAAAGCGATTGGGAAAACACCCCCACCCGATTGTGGATCGCCCGCTACGCCGACTATCGCGATGACATCCGCGCCGCGCTCGACCGAGGCCTGGGCCCGCAGGGTTCTCACGCCGTGGCGATTCGCCTGACTGCTCGCACCCTGCCCCTCTGGCAGGAACTGTCGCTGCTCAAGGAACACGGCCTCTACGTCAACCGGGCGCTGAACTTGCTGCGGGCCAGCCCCAATCCCTGCCCACGCTTGACCCTGGCCCTGGAACTGGCCCACGCCAGTTTCAACTACCACACCGAGGGCGGTACACCGGCCACCGTGCGGGCCTTCGCCACCGCCCGGCAGTTGGCCCGGCAATGCCAGGACCTGGCCGGCGAGCTGCGGGCCGTGTCCGGGCAAATGACCGTCGACCTCAGTTGCGGCCACTACCAACAGGCCTTGGACCACAGCCTGGATTTCGATCGGTTGGGTTTGCAAGGCGACCCGACCCTGTCCTTGAGCGCCCAACGCCTGCGGGTGCTGGCACTGCATTTCACCGGTGACCAGGGCGCGGCGCGGCATGAAGCCGAGCAAGTGATCCAGCGCCTGGCCCAGAGCGGCCACCTCAGCCGCTTCAGTCACGGCTTCGGCGTGCAATACGACCAGAGCGTGGCGGCGCTGACGATTCTGGCGCGGATCCTCTGGCTACAAGGTTTTGCCGAGAAAGCCCGGCGCACCGCCAACCTGGCGTTGCAGATCGCCCTGCAGATCAATCACGGCATTTCGATCTGCTACACCCTGGCACTCACCGGTTGCGTGATCGCCCACTACAACGGCGATCATTCAACCACGCGGGAAAGGCTCGATCTGTTGAAGCAGCAGGCGAAGAAACATTCGGTGATGCTGTTCCACGACTGGGCCTGCCATTACGCCTGCGTATTGGATGGTGAGACGCTGGAGACGAGTGCGACAAACGGGCTGATCCAGGACATCGGCGTCACCCTGCGCCCTGAGTTGGTCAGCCCGGCGCAACTGGAACGGGCCCGCACGGGTACTGCGGGCTGGTGTTCGGCGGAGATCCTGCGGGCCGGCGCCGAAACCTTGCTGGCGCGGAACGAGCCGTCCCTGGAGGAAACCGCCGAAGCGCAACTGCTGGACGCCATGGCCGTGGCCCGTCGTCATCAAGCCCTGGCCTGGGAACTGCGCAGCGCGACCTCCCTGGCCCGCTTGTGGCAACGTCAAGGGCAGGTGCATGCCGCGCAGGAACTGCTCGGGCCGGTCTACCGCCGCTTCAGCGAGGGCTTCGACACCCCCGATCTATTGGAAGCCGACGCGCTGCTCCAAACGCTGACTCGCCGGTTGGGGCCGTGAACGCCGCGCCCCCCAGGCACCTTGCAGTACGTAACGCCGATGGAACACAGGCCACTGACCACTGCGCCGCAGTTTGTCCATGGCGTAGGCGCGAGTGGTGTGCAGCAGTCGAAACCGCCCGCCCTCAGCCAACGGCTCGACCATCAGCAGTGACACGCTCGCCAACCGCAACAGCAACCTGGGCACCTGCCCGACATTCAGTTCAGCGCAACTGATCACGGCCTGCGCCGCCTTGAGCGTAAACGGCCCCTCGAACACCGCCAGGCGTTGGAACGCGGTTCGTTCGTCAGCGCTCAAACGCTCGACACTCGAATCCAGCACCGCCTCCAGGCTACGATGCCGGGCCACTGCGGTACGCCGCCCATGGCTCAAGAGGGACAATCCGTAGTCCAACTGTTCGAGCACCCCAGCCACCCCCAAGGCGTCGACCTGGGCCGCCGCCAATTCCAGTGCCAGCGGCAAGCCGTCCAGGCGCTGGCAAATCTGGGAGAGGATCAGCCAGTCGCGGCCATGGGGCTTGAAATCCTGCTGCCGGGCGCCTACCCGCTCAATCAACAGCTGCACCGCCGGGCATGCCACGATCTGGTGCTCCGGCTCGAGGGGCGACGCCACGGCCAGGCCCGGCAGTGGCACGATTTTTTCGCCCGACAGTTCCAGCGGTTCGCGGCTGCTGCACAAGAGCGCCACCCCCGGTGCCGTCACAGCCAACGCCTGGGCCAGTTCCCGACAGGCGCCGAGCACCTGCTCGCAGCCATCGAGCACCAGCAACATCCGGCAGGATTCCAGGCGCCGGCCTAAAGTCTCATTCGCCAGGCCCAGCGCGCCGGCCCCCTGAGCCGTCACCTGCGAGGGCTCGCTGATGGCGGCCAGGTCAACGAACCAGGCACCGTCGTCAAAATGTTCAAGCAACAGCTGCGCCACCCGCAACACCACCGTGGTCTTGCCGACCCCGCCCGGGCCGGTCACTGTGGTCAGGGCTTGACGAGGCACTTGCGCCAACAACCGTCCCAGGATCCTGTCGCGGCCGACCACCGGGCTCAAGCGCGTGGGCAAGTTGTGTCGCTCGGCTGGGGGACTGAACGGCGCCTCGATGTCCTCGTGAACCGCCAGGCAATAGCCTTGTCGCGGGTGGTTGAGGATATAGCGCGCGCCATCGCGCCCGTCGCCGAAGGCCCGCCGTAGCGCCGCGATGTGCACCCGCAGGTTGATGTCTTCCACGACGCTGTCAGGCCAGACGTGGGCGATGAGGGTTTGCTTACTGACATAACGGCCGGCGTGCTCCACCAGCACCTGCAAAACATCCAGGGCGCGACCACCCAATGCGAGTGGCTGGCCGGCACGGGTGACCAGCCGCTGCTGCCGGTAGAAGGCAAACGGACCGAAGCTCACCGCCGGCTCGCTGTCGGGTTTGACGAAACTGTTCATGGGCGATCCAGCGCCGGAAAACCGGTGCGGGCGTCAGCGTGCGGATCACCGAACACGTCTGCCCTGGGCTCCTGCGCATCCTTTCCAAGGGGTTCGCCGTTATCTTGGCAGGCGCACGCCACAGGACAATGCTGGCACAGGGAGCACCACGGACATCACGGTGCCTTGGACGGACACCGACGGCTCAACTGAACTGCTGACGATATTGCACCGGGGTCAGGCCGAGCTTTTCACCAAACAGAAAACGCATGTGCCGCACACTGCCGAAGCCGCTGCGAAACGCCACGGTCTTGAGTGGCAGGTCAGTGGTTTCCAATAACTGACGCGCCCGGTCGATGCGTGCGCCTTGCAGGAACTCCATGGGCGTCATCTTCACTTCCCGGGCAAAGACCCGGGCGAAATGCCGCGCACTCATGGCGGCCAGCGCGGCCATGCGTTCGATGGTGAAGGGCTCTTCCAGGTGCTCCATCACATGATTCTGCACCCGGGTGATGGCCGATTCCTGTGTCGACACCGCCGCCACCGAGGGACTGAACTGCGCCTGCCCACCCTGGCGTTTCATCACCACCAGCAACACCTTGGCCACGTCCAACGCGACTTTGCGGCCATGGTCCTGGGCGACGATGGACAGGGCCAGGTCGATCCCGGCGGTGACGCCGCCCGAGGTGATCAGGCGGCGGTCCTGCAGGAAGATCTTGTCGGTTTCCACCAGGGCCTTGGGGAAACGCTGGACCAGGCGTTCGGTATAATGCCAATGGGTAGTGACGCGATAACCGTCGAGCAAGCCCGCCTCACCGAGCACAAAGGCGCCGGTGCAGATGGAACCGTAGCGCGTCGCCCGTTGCGCCGCGGCGCGCAGCCAGGTGTGCAGCCCCGGATGCTGGTCGTTATAGGCCCCCGGCCCGCCCGGCACCAACAACACGTCATAGGCCGCCCAGGCTTGGTCGATATGGATATCGGCCTGCACCGCCACGCCGTTGGATGCGCGCAACGGCCCGCGCTCGGTCCCCAGGGTCAGCAGTTGATAACGCTGGTTCGTGTCGAGGTAACGATTGGCGATGGAAAACACCTCCAGCGGCCCGGCCATGTCGAGCAGCAAGAAATCCGGGAACAGCACCATTGCAACGGTTTTCATTAAAAAGACGCCAAAAAAATCCAGAAACTGTAAATGCCCCTGTGGGAGCGAGCTTGCTCGCGATAGCGGAGTATCAGCCACATGAGTATTGGCTGACCTGACGCCATCGCGAGCAAGCTCGCTCCCACAGGTTTTGTGTAGCGTCAAAGCTTCAGCATTATGTCGAAGCGAAGCATCCGCCGGTAGGCATTCTCGATTGTCCACTCAAAACGGACAGTCTTTCGTTTTCCACCTGCTTATTGAATATCTCGGCAACCATTAACCTTCTTCTGAACCCGGCGAACGGCCCCAGCCGCCGCCCAAGACATCAGGAGAATTCATCATGCTGACCCTTCGCAAAGCTTCGGACCGCGGCATTGCTCGCCACGGCTGGCTGACCTCGTTCCACACCTTCTCGTTCGCCAGCTACCGCAACCTCAACGAACAGGGCTTCTCCGACCTGCTGGTCATCAACGACGACCGGGTCGCCGCCGCCAAGGGTTTCGGCCAGCATCCGCACCGGGACATGGAGATCTTTTCCTATGTGCTCGAAGGGGCGCTGGAACACAAGGACACCCTGGGCACGGGCTCGGTCATTCGCCCCGGTGACGTGCAGTTGATGAGCGCTGGCAGCGGCGTGGCCCACAGCGAGTTCAACCACAGCGCGGACGAGCAGGTGCACTTCCTGCAGATCTGGATCGTGCCCGACGTCAGCGGTGCCACACCCCGCTATCAACAGGAGCACTTCAGCCGCGAGCAGAAACTGGGACGCCTGCAATTGATCATCTCCCCGGATGGCGCCGACGGCTCGCTCCAGGTGCGCCAGGACGCGCGGGTCTACGCCGGGTTGTTCGATGGCGAGCAACGCGCCACCCTGACCCTGGCAGCGGATCGTTATGCCTACGTGCATGTCGCCCGGGGCGCTGTCGAGCTTAACGGCGTGCAATTACAGGAAGGGGATGGCGTGCGGGTGCGCGAGGAGCAGGCCCTGACCTTGAGCCATGGCCAGGATGCCGAGGTGCTGGTGTTCGATCTGCGGCCGCAGGAATTGCCGCAGATGCCGTGAAGCACCGTGGGAGAACTGCCACAGATGACATGGATCAACCTCTAACCCCTGTGGGAGCGAGCTTGCTCGCGATGGCGGAGTGTCAGTCACATGAGTATCAACTGACCTGACGCCATCGCGGGCAAGCTCGCTCCCACAATGCACCTCAGACGAAAAACGTCTAAAAGAAGTCAGCCGATGGGTCAAATTCAGGCTTTGATCTAGTGGAGCTACAGCACGCCTCGGACAGCATCATCGTCTAATCTGAACGCGCTCGTCTGTTGCCACGAGGTACGTCGACCTATAAAGTTCCCGAAAATATTTCGTTTCTGACCGACGGTCATTAATACTGCCCAAAGCAAATTGACCCAACGCTAGAGCCTAGGCAAAATGATTTCACTTTGCCACTAATTCTCTCCTGACTTGCTTATTCACGGAAGAAAGCATGAAAACCGCCATATCCTTCGCTTTAATCTCGATTGCGTGCACTGCGACCGCGGACGTCCAGAACATCAAATACCTATATGATGATTCGGATGCCGTGTACTCCATCGTCTCGTCTGTCGACAGCGGTTCAGCCATCCAGGCCACCGTGCAGAGAAAGGGCACTTACTTCACCAACTACACGAAACTGGAACTCGACTGTGCCAGCCGCAATGTACGGCACATGGGCATGTACAACAGTCTCGCAGGGTTGGAGAAAGCCGAGTTCGACCAGATGCAAGGACGGATCATCGACGGCTCGATCGCCGACGAAGTCGGCAAGACGCTGTGCAAGGAGACGACCTTGACCGCATCGCAAGCCGCTCCGCAAACCGAGGACCTGCCTACCGAAACACAAACCGACGATAACAGCTGATTTGTGTCCGTGACGCGGGAGCTGTGTGGGAGCAAGGCTTGCTCCACCTGGCTCCCGCACAGCTCCGGCAACGCCCTCTCCCCGCCCTAGATATTCATCCCTGATCAACCAGCGCCTTCATCGCAAGGCTTGCTTGCGCTCCGATTTCGAACGGTAGCTGCCAGGCGGTACACCGAAGAAATCCCGAAAACGACGCTGGAAGTGCGGCGAACTGACGAAACCTGTCGCCACGGCGATTTCGGTCACGGACCGATTGGTCTGCTGGATGAGTTGGCGCGCGCGCGTCAGGCGCAGCTCCAGGTAATAACGTGTAGGGGTCGCACCGAGAAAACTGCAGAAACGCCGCTCCAACTGGCGCTTGGAAATCTTTACGCACGCCGCCAGCTCATCGATGGTCAAGGGCTCTTCTACGTTCTGCCACATCAGTTCCAACGCCAACTTGAGGCTTTCCGGCAGCGTCGGGTCGGTCTCGACAAAAACCGGCGGCAGGTCTGTCGCATCCTCGCCGGACTCATCGCAACGCAGGAGTTCCTCGATAGCCCCCCCCAACATCGCCCCGCCCGTCTGGCGGATCAACTGGAGCATCATGCGCAGCGAACTGTTGGCACCCGCGCAACTGACCCGCTCCCGGTCAACCCCATAGGCTCGATTGGACACCTTCACATGGGGGAACACCTCCGCCATCATGGCGCGGCTTTCGGGGTGAACAGCGCACTCGAAACCATCCAGCAGATTGGCATCCGCCACAAAGAAGGCACCGTTCCACAGCCCGCCCAGGATCGCCCCGGACGTTGCATTGGCCCGCAGCTTGCGGCGCAGCAAGGGATGGCCTTGCAACTTCACGCGAAAGCCCCCGGCAACGATCAGCACATCCTGGTTTTCCGGTATCTGCGCCAGTTCGATGTCCGTCGAGATGACAATGCCCAGGTCGCTCGTCACCTGCCCACCCGACACCCCCACCGTCAGCACCTCGTAGAGGGGCATGTCGCTCCTGAGGTTGGCGGTCACCAGCGCGTCCACGGCGCCGGTGAAAGACATCATCGAGAAGTTGTCCATCAATACAAACGCGACGCGGATCGGCGCCTGGCTGGCGGGTGCCGATCCAAGTGGCCGATAAGCCATGTTCTTGTTTTTGAGTACGCTCTCGAATGCGCTTGGCATAGGGCCTCGTTAGTACATTAAAGATGAGGATTGGCTGCACGTGGGTGCCCTGCCGCAGGGCGAAGGCGCAGGACAGACCACGTTATCTTCCAGGCAAGTCAAGCCGGCTGCATTCGCACCTGCGCCGTCTACCGGTCGGCCCGCGCCAAAAAAGGCGAGCCTCAAGTGCCTACGACTTTGGTCGATACACTGGCAGTAGGCATGGGCGCTTTTCCCTTCCAGAGACTCGCAACGCCAACCACAGCTGTTTCCGCCGTCCCAACACTTAAAATATTCCGCGGGAGAAGTCATGAATATCAAACAGAAGCTGACATGGGCGTTCGCGACCATCGCCTGCCTTCCCGTTATCCTGGTGGCGGTGCTTGTCGTACTGAACCTGCGCGACGCTGCGAAAGCCAACTTCCTGGACAGCAGCGGCCGAGAAATCCGCCAGATCGACAACGGCATGAAGCAGTTCTTCGATGGCATCAGCCAGAACGTCGAATACTTCGCCAAGGATCCACGGATCGTCGCAGCCAAGGATCTGAAAAACTACGCCGGTGCCGACGCCGCACAAATCCCGCTTACCGAGAACAACAAACAGCTTCTGGAGATCTTCGACCGATTCGCCAAGAGTCACCCGACGACCGCCTACCTTTCCCTGGGCCTGGCCGACGGCGGGTATGCCAGTTGGCCTGACGACCCCAAAATCTCCAACTACGACCCACGGGTGCGTCCATGGTACAAGGCGGCCATCGCCGCGCCGGGTACCACCGTGCGCACCGACGCTTATTATTGGGCGCCGGATGATGTGTCGTTGATCGGCATCGTGCACACGGTTTCCGATGCCGCCGGCAAGCTGGTGGGCGTGGTCGGCCTGGACGTGTCGCTCAAGCAACTGACCGAATTGGTGAAGAACATCAAGCTGGGCGACAGTGGCTACCTGATGCTGGTGGAAGCCAACGGCAACGTCCTGGTGGACGCCGCCGATGCCAAGCACAACTTCAAGCCGCTGGCCGACCTGGGCCCCAACTATGCCGAGCTGGCCAAAAGCAGCGATGGCGTGACCCAGATCGAGATCGACGGCGTGCCCTACATGGCCAACGTGGTCAGTTCCAAAGGGTTGGGCTGGCGCTTCATCGGCCTGATCAAGCGCGATGAAGTGATGGCCGAGGCTTCGAGCCTGACTTGGCTGATCGCCGTCATCGCCGCCGCGCTGGCCGTGGTCTTCGCTGTGGTGGGCGCCAGTTTCGCCAGCGTCATCGTGCGGCCGATTCGCGGCGTAGCCAACGGCCTGCAGGAAATCGCCGAGGGTGAAGGCGACCTCACCCGTAAGCTCTCGGTGCAAGGCAAGGACGAAACGGCCACCCTGGCGGGCTGGTTCAACCAATTCCTGGGCATGATCGCGCAACTGATGCAGCGCATCGGCAGCGCCTCTTCCGGCTTGCAGACCGCCGCAGCCGATACCAGCCACGTGGCCCAGAACATGAACGACGCCGCCGGGCGCCAACGCCAGGCCGTTGAATTGGTGAGCACCGCGTTCAACGAATTGGTCGCCACCGCCAACGAAGTGGCCCGCTCGTGCAGCCAGGCCGCCTCCAGTGCGGACGAGGGCTATCGCGATGTACACGATGGCCAGCACCATATCGGCGAAGCCACGGGCAGCGAGCTGAAACTGAGCGAGGACCTGCAGCAGTCGACCCAGACCATGCAGGCGCTGGAACAGGACAGCAAGAACATCAACACCATCCTCCACACCATTCGTTCCATCGCCGAGCAGACCCACCTGCTGGCCCTCAACGCCGCCATCGAGGCCGCGCGCGCCGGTGACCAGGGTCGCGGCTGTGCGGTGGAAGCCGATGAGGTACGGGCCCTGGCCCGCCGCACCGCCGACTCCACCGGCGAGATCGACAGCCTGCTGGGCAACCTCGCACGGCGCACCCAGGAAGTGACCCAGCAGATGCAAAGCAGCCTGCAGGTGTCACACACCAGCGTCGAGCGCATCCAGCAGGCGCGGGACAGCTTCGACAAGATCCGCAACTCGGTGGACTCGATTCGCGACCAGAACACGCAAATCGCCACGGCTGCAGAGCAACAGCACCAGGTCGCCGAGGACATCAACCGGCACATCGCGCAGATTCATGCCGATGCGCAGCTGGTTGAAGAGTTTGCTCACACGGCGCAGACCGGCTCGGGGCGCTTGACGGATATTTCCGGACAGCTCAAGGGGTTGGTGGGACGCTTCAAGTTCTAAACCGGGCTTACGTCCACTGAAGATCAAATGTGGCGGCGGTTTGCTCGCGAAGGCGTTGTCACAGCCAATGAATAGGCTGGATGTGCCGGCCTCTTCGCGAGCAAGCTCGCTCCCACAGTGGACTTGAGCTGTACGCAATGTCTGTGTTCACCACAAAACCCTGTGGGAGCCGAGCTTGCTCGCGATGGCGGCGGTACATCCAGCATCCCAGTGACAGGCATACCGCTTTCGCGAGCAAGCTCGCTCCCACCGGCGTTTTTCAAGGTAGTTGTCGCGTCACCGTTTTGTTATGCCACTTTTGCGATCACAGTAAGCTCTCTTTCAGGG
>NZ_JABAEE010000021.1:0-58647 GCF_023701885.1 Pseudomonas sp. CG7
CCCCCATGGCATCTTCCCTGGCCACACACCCTGTGGGAGCGAGCTTGCGCGCGATGGGGCCAACCCAGGCACCGCAAATCCCCCTGCCCAATTGCCTGCCCACCCACCACCCGGTAAAGTGCCGCTCCCCACGTTTTACCTGAGGTAGACCCATGAGCCAGTCCTTTGATATTGCCGTGATCGGCGCCACCGGTACTGTCGGCGAAACCCTTGTCCAGATTCTCGAAGAGCGGGACTTCCCGGTCGGCAACCTGCACCTGCTGGCCAGCAGCGAATCGGCAGGCAGCTCGGTGATGTTTCGCAATAAAAACGTGCGGGTACGCGAGGTCGACGAATTCGATTTCAGCAAAGTCCAACTGGTGTTCTTCGCCGCCGGCCCGGCGGTGACCCTGAGTTTCGCCCCGCGAGCCACGGCGGCCGGCTGTGCACTGATCGATTTGTCCGGCGCGTTGCCGCCCGAGCAGGCGCCGCAGATCGTGCCGGAAGCCAACGCCCAGGTCCTGGCTGGCCTGGGCAAGCCGCTGCAGGTCAGCAGCCCCAGCGCATCGGCCACGGCCTTGGCGGTGGTGCTCGCTCCGCTGCGCGAATGCCTGGATCTGCAGCGCATCAGCCTGACCGCCAGCCTCGCGGTATCGGCCCAGGGTCGCGTGGCCGTGAGCGAGCTGGCGCGCCAGACCGCCGAGCTGCTCAACGCCCGTCCGCTGGAGCCAACGTTCTTTGACCGGCAAATGGCGTTCAATCTGTTGGCCCAGGTCGGTGCGCCGGACGAGCAGGGCCATACGTCGCTGGAAAAGCGCCTGGTCCGTGAGTTGCGCCAGGTGCTGAATCAACCTTTGTTAAAGATTTCCGTCACTTGCATTCAAGCCCCGGTGTTTTTTGGCGATAGCTTTAGCGTGACCGTGCAGTCTGCCAATGCCATCGACCTGGCCAAGGTGAACGCGGCCTTGGAGGCGGCGCCCGGTATCGAGCTGGTGGAGGCGGGCGATTACCCGACCGCGGTGGGTGATGCAGTGGGGCAGGATGTGGTCTACGTTGGTCGGGTGCGCGGTGGGATCGACGATCCGGCTGAACTAAATATGTGGCTGACGTCAGATAACGTGCGCAAGGGTGCGGCGCTCAATGCCGTGCAGGTGGCTGAGTTGTTGATAAAAGAGTTGCTGTAAAAGATACTTGGCGTCAATTTGTCGAATGATTCTAGCTGGGCGCTATGCTTGGTCGGAATGCTGAAGGCGAACATCCCTCTGGGGGACTTCCCGGGGCATGAGTGAAATGATCGCGCGCACCGTCGCTTCGGGGCTGCGCGCAATGCCTTACGGCAGCGGCATCAATACCTTCTCGCTGGCCGAGGAATGTTCAAACAAAGGAAGAGGCTATGGTTCAAGTTCGCAAACTGGTGTTAGCAATAGCGGCCGCCTCGGCGCTGTCCTCCGGTATGGCGCAAGCGCTCGGGCTCGGGGAATTGACCCTCAAGTCGCCGCCGCACCAGCCCCTGGTCGCCGAAATCGAACTGCTCGATGTCCAGCAACTGACTGCCGCCGAAGTGGTGCCGAGCCTGGCTCCACCCGAAGAATTCGCCAAGGCGGGCATTGATCGCCAAGCCTTTCTCAGCGACCTGAGCTTCACCCCGGTGATCAACGCCAACGGCAAGAGTGTCCTGCGGGTCACGTCCAGCCGGCCATTGTCCGAACCGATGGTCAAGTTCCTGGTGCAAGTGATGTGGCCCAACGGCCGCCTGTTGCGCGACTACAGCGTACTGCTCGATCCATCCAAATTCTCGCCACAGGCCGCCGATGCCGCCCGGGCGAAACCGCCCCAGGTCGTGTCCACGCCGGTCACCGGGGCCACCACGCCTTCCCAGTACACCACCACGCCGCGCGATACCCTGTGGGAAATCGCCGCGAAGGTGCGCAACGGTGGGTCGGTCCAGCAAACCATGCTGGCGATCCAGGCGTTGAATCCGAACGCGTTCATCAACGGCAACATCAACCTGCTCAAGACCGGCCAGGTGTTGCGCCTGCCTGACCCGGTACAAAGCACAGCGTTGCCGCAACCCCAGGCCATCGCCGAAGTGGCGGCGCAGAACGCCGCCTGGCGCTCGGGACGGCGTGGCGTGGCGGGTGCCGGCAAGCAGCAGTTGGACGCCACCAAGCGTGGCCGTGGCGAAGGCGCGCCGGCCCAGGCGGCCGGTCGCGACAACTTGAGCCTGGTGTCGGCCGATGCGGCGAAGGCGGGCGGCAAGGGCGCTGCCGGCGATGCCCAGGCGCTTTCCAACAAGCTGGCGGTTACCCAGGACAGCCTCGATTCGGCGCGCCGGGATAACGAAGAACTGAAAAGCCGCATGGCGGATCTGCAGAGCCAACTGGACAAGCTGCAGCGCCTGATCGAGCTGAAGAACAATCAACTGGCGAAGATGCAGGCCGAAGGCGCCGCCATTCCTCCGGCTGGCGAGGCACCCGCTGGCGAGGCGCCTCCGGCGATGTCCGCCGAGTTGACCCCTGCGCCAGCGCCACAGACCCCGGCGGCTGCACCCACGCCGGCCCCGGAAGCGATCCCGCCAGCCACAGCGGTCGAGCCGACGCCTGCCGCGTCCAACGAGCAAAAATACAACGACCTCCTGACCAATCCGATCCTGTTGGGTTTGATTGGCGGCGGCGCGTTGCTCCTGCTGTTGCTGCTGTTGTTGCTCGCCCGTCGCCGCAAGGCCCAACAGGAAGCGGAAAAACACTTGCGCATGGCCCGAGCCCTTGAGGAGGAGGCGGACTTCTCCCCGGAGCTCGATCTGCCCCCGAGCAGCTTCGAGGGCATTGATGTTCCACCGCCTAGCGTAAAACTCGAGCCAAAACCCGCGCCGGCTCCTGCACCCGTGCCCAAGCCGGCCCCGGTGGTCGCGCCCGTGGTGGTCACGCCGCCTATCGCCGCGCCTTTGGTGGCGCCGGCCGCCGAGCGCTCCGACGACGTACTGCCCCAGGCCCAGTCCCATATCGACCGCGGCCGCTTGAACCAGGCCGCCGACCTGCTTGAGCAAGGCATCAAGGCCGAGCCCCAGCGCAGCGACCTGCGCCTGAAGTTGATGGAAGTCTACGGTCAGCAGGGCGACCGCGACGCCTTTGTCGCCCAGGAACGCCAGTTGGTGGCCAATGGCGACAACTTCGCCCAGGTCGAACAGCTGAAAAGCCGGTTCCCGGCCATGGTGGGCGCGACCGCCGCTGGCCTGGCCGCTGCGGCCGTTGCGGCAGAACTGGACGCGCAGTACGTCAAGGACTTGCTGGAAGACAAATCGCCGACCGATGAGGAGCTGGACAGCGCCTTCGACCTGAGCCTGGATGACCTGGAGACGGCCCCGATCGCGCCAGCACAGGAGCCTGTCGCCGAACTGGACGCGTTCCCGGAAGACGACGACTTGAGCTTCGAATCGGTGCTCAAGCAGCAGCCCGAGGCCAACGAAAGCCTGGACGACTTGTCGGAATTCGACCTGGACCTGGGCGCCGATGCGCCGACCCCGATCCCTGCGCTCGACGAGGAAGACTTCCTGCTGGACCTGGACGACGACCTCAAGGGCCTGGATGTGCCTGCGCCTGAAACGCCGGCCTTGGCCGATACGCCGGCCGACGATCTTGAGCTGCCGGCGGATTTCGATCTGTCCCTGTCGGACGAAATGGATGCGCACGATGCGCCCAAGGATGCCTTCGAGTCCGAGCTGGACGATGTCAACGCCGAGCTGGATCGCCTGTCCGACAGCCTGGGCCAGCCGACGTTCACCGCCGAAGATGCCCTGGTTGGCGCTGAAGACGAACCGGACTTCGACTTCCTCAGCGGCACCGATGAGGTGGCGACCAAGCTCGATCTGGCCCAGGCCTACATCGACATGGGCGACAACGACGGCGCCCGCGACATCCTCGGCGAAGTCCTCAGCGAAGGCGACGCCACCCAGAAGAGCGAAGCGCAGGAGATGTTGTCGCGCCTCGCTTGAGTCAGTGGTTATACAAGAACGGCAGCCGGTGAGGCTGCCGTTTTTGTTTGCGGCGGGATTTATAGTGTCTGGGCTGGCCTCATCGCGAGCAAGCTCGCTCCCACAGGGTTCTCGGGTGCCCAGACGTTCAACACTCACCGCAGATCCTTGTGGGAGCGAGCTTGCTCCGGGCGGCGATCCGACGATGGCGTGAGTCCATTCACCACAGGGCTATCTATTGCACTGGCATCCCGCCCAGCCGGCCTTATAATGCCCGCCTTTGCGTACCTCAGCAGGCTGTAATTCCTTGGCAAACATAGCCAACCCGGCCGCCGAAATGGCGGCCGACGGCTTTTTCCGGATCGCCTTGGGCGTTGAATACAAAGGCTCGCGCTACCGTGGCTGGCAGCGCCAGGCGTCCGGTGTATTGACGGTGCAGGAAACCCTCGAAAACGCACTGTCCAAAGTCGCCGATTCGCCCGTGTCGCTGCATTGCGCTGGTCGTACCGATGCCGGTGTGCATGCCTGTGGCCAGGTGGTGCATTTCGACACCCAGGTCGAGCGCTCGATGAAGGCCTGGGTCATGGGCGCGAACATCAACTTGCCCCACGACGTCAGCGTCAGTTGGGCCAAGGTGATGCCGGCGCATTTTCACGCGCGCTTCAAGGCCATCGCCCGGCGTTACCGCTACGTGATCTACAACGACCAGATTCGCCCGGCGCACCTGAACGAAGAGATCACCTGGAACCACCGCCCGCTGGATGTCGAGCGCATGGCCGAGGCCGCGCAATACCTGGTCGGCGTCCATGACTTCAGCGCCTTCCGTGCCGGCCAGTGCCAGGCCAAGTCGCCGATCAAGGAGTTGCACCACCTGCGGGTGACTCGTCACGGCAAGATGATCGTGCTCGACATCCGCGCCAGTGCCTTCTTGCATCACATGGTGCGCAACATTGCCGGCGTGCTGATGACCATTGGTGCCGGCGAGCGGCCGGTGGAATGGATCAAGGAAGTGCTCGACAGTCGCATCCGCCGTTCCGGTGGCGTCACGGCGCACCCGTTTGGCTTGTACCTGGTGCAGGTCGAATATCGCGATGAATTCGAGCTGCCAGAGCGTTACATCGGGCCGCATTTCCTCACGGGCTTCTCGGAACTTGACGGCTGACGCCCTCCGCAGCATTTGTTACCATCCGGGACTTTCAAGGATTTGCCCGAGGTTTTACCCACCATGCCGGTCGTTCGCAGCAAGATTTGCGGGATCACTCGCGTCGAGGACGCGTTGGCGGCGGTCGAGGCCGGGGCCGATGCCATCGGGCTGGTGTTCTACGCCAAGAGCCCGCGGGCGGTGACGGTGCAGCAGGCGCGGGCGATCATCCAGGCCCTGCCACCGTTCGTGACCCCGGTAGGGTTGTTCGTCAATGCCAGTCGTTGCGAGCTGGGTGAGATCCTCGATGCGGTGCCGCTGGGCCTGTTGCAGTTCCATGGCGATGAAACCCCGGCCGATTGCGAAGGCTGGCATCGCCCGTACATCAAGGCGTTGCGAGTCAAGGCCGGTGACGACATCGCCGCCGCTTGCGAAGCCTTTGCCAGTGCCAGCGGCATCTTGCTGGACACCTATGTGGAAGGCGTGCCCGGCGGTACCGGCGAAGCATTTGATTGGTCGCTGGTGCCACAAGGGCTGAGCAAGCCGATCATCCTGGCCGGTGGCTTGACGGCGGAAAACGTCGCCTCGGCCATTCGCCAGGTTCGTCCGTATGCGGTGGATGTGAGTGGCGGGGTGGAGCAGGGCAAGGGCATCAAGGATCCGGCAAAGATTCGTGCATTCCTGGCTGCTGTTCGCAACAGCCAGTAGTCAATGTGACGGCTGGCAGACTGCCGCCGTCCATACCTGCACTGTACAAAGCAGGCAGGCACCGCCTTCGGGTGGGCCGATAGCGTAGGGGCAACCGCGGTGCAGCGGTTGCCGGGATGGCAGAGGAGGTTGGGCTGCACGCAGGTCATGTTTCGCGCTGACCGTGGTGGCCGTTCGATCCTCGCCGCACAATGAATTTAGCTCAAGGGCATACGCGGGGCCGCGAACCAGAGCGTTCGGGCCGCCGGTACTGGAGAAAGAAAGCATGAGCAACTGGTTGGTAGACAAACTGATCCCTTCGATCATGCGTTCCGAGGTGAAGAAAAGCTCGGTGCCTGAAGGTCTGTGGCACAAATGTCCATCCTGCGAGGCGGTGCTGTACCGTCCCGAGCTGGAAAAGACCCTGGACGTTTGCCCCAAGTGCAACCACCACATGCGCATCGGCGCGCGTGCCCGTATCGATATCTTCCTGGACGCGGAAGGCCGCGTGGAGCTGGGCGCCGACCTGGAGCCGGTGGATCGCCTGAAATTCCGCGACGGCAAGAAGTACAAGGATCGCCTGACCGCTGCCCAGAAGCAGACCGGTGAAAAAGACGCCCTGGTGTCCATGAGCGGCACCTTGCTGGGCATGCCGGTGGTGGTCTCGGCTTTCGAATTCTCCTTCATGGGCGGTTCCATGGGCGCCATCGTCGGCGAGCGTTTCGTTCGTGCCGCCAACCATGCCCTGGAAAACCGTTGCCCGATGATCTGCTTCGCCGCTTCCGGCGGTGCGCGGATGCAGGAAGCACTGATCTCCCTGATGCAAATGGCCAAGACCTCCGCGGTGCTGGCGCGTCTGCGTGAAGAAGGCATTCCGTTCATCTCGGTGCTGACCGACCCCGGCTACGGTGGTGTTTCCGCCAGTCTGGCGATGCTGGGCGACGTGATCGTCGGCGAGCCGAAAGCCCTGATCGGTTTTGCCGGGCCGCGTGTGATCGAGCAGACCGTGCGTGAAAAACTGCCGGAAGGCTTCCAGCGCAGTGAATTCCTGTTGGAGCACGGCGCCATCGACATGATCATTCATCGTCAGGAGTTGCGTCCGCGCCTGGGCAACCTGCTGGCGCAACTGATGGGGCTGCCGACGCCGAAGTTCGTCGCTGCACCGATCGAGCCGATCGTCGTTCCGCCAGTGCCTGCCGGGCTATGACCCAACGCACCCTGGGCGACTGGCTTGCCTACCTCGAGCAGTTGCATCCAACAGCCATCGACATGGGGCTGGAGCGCTCGCGAACGGTAGCGTCCCGCATGGGACTGGCCAAGCCGGCGCCCCGGGTGATCACCGTCACCGGCACCAATGGCAAAGGTTCGACCTGCGCCTTCGTGGCCTCGCTGCTGCGGGCCCAGGGGCTGAGCGTCGGTGTCTACAGCTCGCCGCATCTGCTGCGCTACAACGAGCGGGTGCAGGTGAATGGCGTCGAAGCCACGGACGCCCAGCTGTGCGAAGCCTTTGCCGCGGTGGAAGCCGGGCGAGGCGATACAACCCTGACCTATTTCGAGATGGGCACCCTGGCGGCGTTCTGGTTGTTTGCCCGTGCCGGTCTCGACGCGGTGGTGCTGGAAGTCGGCCTGGGCGGGCGCCTGGACACGGTCAACCTGGTGGACGCCGACATCGCACTGGTCACCAGCATTGGCGTGGACCATGCCGATTACCTGGGCGATACCCGCGAATCCGTGGCCTTCGAGAAGGCCGGCATCTTTCGCCAGGGGGCGCCTGCACTCTGTGGCGATCTCAATCCTCCCCAGCCAGTGTTGGACAAGGTCCGCGAGCTCAGTTGCCCGTTCTTTTTGCGTGGGCGGGATTTCGACCTGGCGATGACCGAGCAGCATTGGCAGTGGCGCGGTACTGACCTGCGTGGCAATCCGGTGGAGTTGCGTGATCTGCCACTGCTGGATTTACCGATGGAAAACGCCGCGCTGGCGCTCCAGGCCTACCTGTTGCTCGGCTTGCCCTGGGAAGCCGGGCAAATTGTCCAGGCGTTGCAGGCGACCCGTGTGGTCGGGCGCCTTGATCGCCGTCAGTTCGATTGGCAAGGCAAGCGCCTGAACCTGTTGCTGGACGTCGGCCATAATCCCCATGCGGCGCAGTACCTGGCCGAGCGCCTCGCACGACGGCCCGTGGCAGGGCGGCGCCTGGCGGTGTTCGGACTGCTGTCCGACAAGGATCTGGATGGCGTTGTCGAGGCGTTGAATGCTAGTGTCCAGCACTGGGCGGTGACGCCGCTGGATTCGCCGCGCACGCGTACGGCCGCTGAGTTGCACGGCGCTTTGCAGCGTCACGGCGCTCCAGTGCAAGCCTACGCCAGCGTGGCCGCCGCCCTGGAAGGGCAGTGTGCCCTGGCGACGGCCGATGATGAAATCCTGCTGTTCGGATCATTTTTTTGTGTTGCCGAGGCCCTTCAATGGTTGGCCCGGCGCTCCACGGAGGAAGCTGCAGATGGCATTGCTGGATAAGGCGTACAAGCAGCGCATGGTCGGGGCCCTGGTGTTGGTGGCCCTGGCGGTGATTTTCCTGCCGATGCTGTTTTCCCGTCAGGACGAGCAGCGCCAGGTCACGGTCGACGCGCCGGCCGCGCCCCAGGCGCCTTCGGTGCCGCCCGTGCAGGTCGAGCCCGTGGTCGTGCCTGAGCCCCAGGCGTTGCCTCAAGAGCCTGTGCCAAGCGACGAGGAACTGGCTGAGCAACCTGTTGTGCCTTCCACGCCGATTGCACCTGCACCTGCCACGCCGGCTCCCGCCGCGCCAAGCAAGCCGGCTGTCGCACCCGTGCCTGTTCCGGCGACGCCGGCGGTCAAGCCGGCCCCGAGCCAGCCGATCTCCGCTGCTCCGACCAAGCCGGACACGACCCAGAGCCGTGTGGATGCCAATGGCCTGTCGGTCAGTTGGTCGGTACAACTGGCCAGCCTGACCAGTCGTGAAAGTGCCGAGAACCTGCAGAAAACCTTGCGCAGCCAGGGCTACAACGCCTATATCCGTTCCGCCGATGGCAAGAACCGGGTGTTTGTCGGTCCGCTGATCGAGCGCGCCGAGGCCGACCGCCTGCGTGACCTGCTCAGCCGCCAGCAGAACCTCAAGGGTTTCGTGGTGCGCTTCCAGCCAGAGCGCGGCTGACAGCGTTTTAGCTGATTTGAATCACGCAGCTTACCGACAGCCCTGCGCTCTGCTAAAATGCGCCGCCTTATCCGTCTGTAGGCTGCACCGTGCCATTTACCTGGGTTGACTGGGCGATCGTTGCGATCGTCGCCATCTCCGCATTGATCAGTCTGAGCCGCGGCTTCGTCAAGGAAGCCCTCTCGCTGCTGACCTGGATCATCGCGGGAGTCGTCGCCTGGATGTTTGGTGGTTCGCTGTCCCAGTACCTCGCCGGATACATCGAAACTCCCTCGGCCCGCGTGATCGCGGGCTGTGCCATCTTGTTTATCGCCACCTTGCTGGTGGGCGCAATGATCAATTATCTGATCGGCGAACTGATTCGCGTCACCGGGCTTTCCGGGACGGACCGGTTCCTGGGCATGGCCTTCGGCGCGGCGCGTGGCGCGTTGCTGGTGGTCGTGGCCGTCGGGCTCTTGAGCCTGGGGCCGGTACAGCAGGATACGTGGTGGCAGGAGTCCCGGCTCGTGCCACAATTTCTATTGGTCGCAGACTGGTCCAAAAACCTGATCCTGGGTTGGAGCAGTCAGTGGCTTGCCAGCGGTATCAGCGTACCCGCTGAAATACCGTTCAAGGAACACCTCTTGCCGACGGCCAAAACGCCGCAGTAAGTGTGTTCAGTTCAGATCCATTAAGTAGGGGTTGCGTCGCATGTGTGGCATCGTCGGTATCGTCGGTAAGTCGAACGTCAATCAGGCGCTGTATGACGCGCTAACCGTGCTCCAGCACCGCGGCCAGGACGCTGCCGGTATCGTGACCAGCCATGACGGCCGGTTATTCCTGCGCAAGGACAACGGCCTGGTGCGTGACGTGTTCCACCAGCGTCACATGCAGCGCCTGGTCGGCCACATGGGTATCGGCCACGTGCGCTACCCCACCGCGGGCAGCTCGACGTCGGCTGAAGCCCAGCCGTTCTACGTCAACTCGCCTTACGGCATCACCCTGGCGCATAACGGCAACCTGACCAACGTCGAGCAACTGGCCAAGGAGATCTACGAGTCTGACTTGCGCCACGTCAACACCAGTTCCGACTCGGAAGTGATGCTCAACGTGTTCGCCCATGAGCTGGCCCAGCGCGGCAAGCTGCAGCCGACCGAAGAAGACGTGTTCGCCGCCGTGACCGACGTGCACAACCGTTGCGTGGGCGGCTACGCAGTCGTGGCGATGATCACCGGCTACGGCATCGTCGGTTTCCGCGATCCCCACGGCATCCGTCCGATCGTGTTCGGCCAGCGTCACACCGACGAAGGCGTCGAGTACATGATCGCCTCGGAAAGCGTGTCCCTGGACGTGCTGGGTTTCACCCTGATCCGCGACCTGGCCCCGGGCGAAGCGGTCTACATCACTGAAGATGGCAAGCTGCACACCCGTCAGTGCGCGACCAACCCGTCCCTGACCCCGTGCATCTTCGAACACGTCTACCTGGCGCGTCCGGACTCGATCATCGACGGCAACTCGGTCTACAAGGCGCGCCTGCGCATGGGCGAGAAGCTGGCCGACAAGATCCTGCGCGAGCGTCCGGAACACGACATCGACGTGGTCATCCCGATCCCGGACACCAGCCGCACCGCGGCCCTGGAACTGGCGAACCACCTGGGCGTCAAGTTCCGCGAAGGCTGCGTGAAGAACCGCTATATCGGCCGGACCTTCATCATGCCGGGCCAGGCCGCTCGGAAAAAATCCGTACGCCAGACGCTCAACGCCATCGAGCTGGAATTCCGCGGCAAGAACGGGATGCTGGTGGATGACTCCATCGTCCGTGGCACCACCTGCAAGCAGATCATCCAGATGGCCCGTGAAGCCGGCGCCAAGAACGTGTATTTCTGCTCTGCGGCCCCGGCCGTGCGCTACCCGAACGTCTACGGCATCGACATGCCGAGTGCCCACGAGCTGATCGCGCATAACCGCACGACCCAGGACGTGGCCGACCTGATCGGTGCCGACTGGCTGATCTACCAGGACCTGCCGGACCTGATCGAAGCGGTGGGCGGCGGCAAGATCAAGATCGAGCAGTTCGATTGCGCGGTATTCGACGGCAAGTACGTCACCGGCGACATCGACGAGGTCTACCTGAACAGGATCGAGAACGCGCGTAACGACGCGTCCAAGGCCAAGACCCAGGCGGTCAGTGCGATCATCGATCTGTACAACAACTGAGTCACCAACCGGCCCCGAGGGGCCGGTTTGCGTTTAACTGATTACAGGAGTGGCAGCATGAGTCAGGATTGGGATGCCGGTCGGCTGGACAGCGACCTTGAAGGCGTAGCGTTCGATACCCTGGCGGTTCGCGCGGGTCAGCACCGTACACCGGAAGCCGAACATGGCGACCCGATGTTCTTTACCTCCAGCTACGTGTTCCGCACCGCCGCCGACGCCGCGGCGCGGTTTGCTGGCGAGGTACCGGGCAACGTCTACTCGCGCTACACCAACCCGACCGTGCGTGCGTTCGAAGAACGCATCGCCGCCCTGGAAGGCGCCGAGCAAGCCGTGGCGACCGCCACCGGCATGGCTGCGATCATGGCCGTGGTGATGAGCCTGTGCAGTGCCGGCGATCATGTGCTGGTATCGCGCAGCGTCTTCGGTTCGACCATCAGCCTGTTCGAAAAGTACTTCAAGCGTTTCGGTGTGGAAGTCGACTACGTGCCCCTGGCGGACCTGTCTGCTTGGGATGCTGCCATCAAGGCCAATACCAAGCTGCTTTTCGTCGAGTCGCCTTCCAACCCCCTGGCCGAACTGGTGGACATCGCCGCACTGGCGCAAATCGCCCACGCCAAGGGCGCCATGCTGGTGGTCGATAACTGCTTCTGCACCCCGGCGCTGCAGCAACCGCTGAAGCTGGGCGCGGACGTGGTGGTGCATTCGGCAACCAAGTTCATCGACGGCCAGGGCCGTTGCATGGGCGGCGTCGTGGCCGGTCGTGGCGAGCAGATGAAAGAAGTGGTGGGTTTCCTGCGCACCGCTGGGCCGACCCTCAGCCCGTTCAACGCCTGGATTTTCCTCAAGGGCCTGGAAACCCTCGGCCTGCGCATGAAAGCCCATTGCGCCAACGCCCAGGCCCTGGCCGAGTGGCTGGAGCAGCAGGACGGCATCGAGAAAGTGCACTACGCCGGCCTCAAGAGCCATCCGCAACATGACCTGGCCCTGCGTCAGCAGCGCGGTTTCGGTGCGGTGGTGAGCTTCGAGGTCAAGGGCGGCAAGGCAGGCGCCTGGCGCTTCATCGACGCGACCCGGTTGATTTCCATCCCCGCCAACCTGGGCGACAGCAAGACCACGATTACCCACCCGAGCACCACTTCCCACGGTCGCCTGTCGCCCCAGGAACGTGAATCGGCGGGTATTCGTGACAGCCTGATCCGCGTTGCGGTCGGCCTGGAAGACGTGGCGGACCTGCAAGTCGACCTGGCCCGCGGGTTGGCGGCCTTGTGATCGAGCTGGCTACGCCGCCGAGCGGCACTCATGGCCGGGTTGCACTGGTTACGGGCGCCGCACGGGGCATTGGCCTGGGCATTGCCGCCTGGCTTATTTGTGAAGGCTGGCAGGTGGTGCTGACCGATCTGGATCGCGAACGCGGGTCCAAGGTGGCGAAGAGCCTGGGTGACAATGCCTGGTTCATCGCCATGGACGTGGCGGATGAGGGGCAGGTTGCCACCGGTATCGCCGAGGTGCTTGGACAGTTCGGACGGCTGGACGCGCTGGTGTGCAACGCGGCCATCGCCGATCCGCACAACATCACCCTCGAAAGCCTGGACCTGGCTTATTGGAATCGGGTCCTGGCGGTGAACCTGGGTGGGCCGATGCTGCTGGCCAAGCACTGCGCGCCGTATCTGCGCGCCCACAACGGCGCCATCGTCAACCTGGCCTCGACCCGCGCTGCGCAGTCAGAACCGGACACAGAAGCCTATGCGGCGAGCAAGGGCGGCCTGCTGGCCCTGACTCATGCCCTGGCAATCAGCCTTGGGCCGGAGATCCGGGTCAACGCTGTCAGCCCCGGCTGGATCGATGCACGGGATCCGTCCCAGCGTCGCGCGCAACCCCTGACCGACGCCGATCACGCCCAGCATCCGGCGGGCAGGGTAGGGACGGTAGAGGACGTGGCGGCCATGGTGGCGTGGCTGTTGACGCGCAATGCCGGTTTTGTCACGGGGCTGGAGTTCGTGGTGGACGGCGGCATGACCAAGAAAATGATTTATGAGTGAGGACTGTTACGGGTACCGTTTGAAACTGTTTTGAAAAAACTTCAACCCTGCTATTGACTTAGCTTCGGTACCTGCGTAAATTTCGCGGCCTCAACGAAGCAAAGGGTGATTAGCTCAGCTGGGAGAGCGTCTGCCTTACAAGCAGAATGTCGGCGGTTCGATCCCGTCATCACCCACCATGTTTTACGAGAGTTTTGCGAAAGCAAGACGGAAGCTGTCAAAAGCCTCCACCGACGCGCAGCGGTAGTTCAGTCGGTTAGAATACCGGCCTGTCACGCCGGGGGTCGCGGGTTCGAGTCCCGTCCGCTGCGCCATATTTTCCGAAGCAGGTTCGCCTGGTTCGAGATCCAGACCCAAGGGTTTTGATCAGACGAGTTAACTGGACGCAAGTCCATAGCGATACGCAGCGGTAGTTCAGTCGGTTAGAATACCGGCCTGTCACGCCGGGGGTCGCGGGTTCGAGTCCCGTCCGCTGCGCCATATCTGCTTCGAGGCCCACTGAACGCCTTGAAGCTAGGAAGAAAGCTGCAAAGCTCCTTCTAGTCGATAGCAAAGACCCTGGTCGAAAGACCGGGGTTTTTTGTTTTCGGCGTACTACGATCTATGGGTTGGATTCTGTGGCGAGGGAGCTTGCTCCCGCTGGGCTGCGAAGCAGCCCTTGGTGTAGGTGGCTTCAGAACCCCAATTTATCCCGCAACCCGTAATACCAAGCCCCCAACGCCGCAAAAGGCGTACGCAACAACTGACCGCCGGGGAAGGGGTAGTGGGGCAGGTCCGCAAACGCATCAAAACGCTCAGCCTGCCCACGCAGCGCCTCGGCCAGCAGCTTGCCCGCCAAGTGCGTATACGTCACGCCGTGACCGCTGCAGCCCTGGGAATAATAAATGTTATCCCCCAGCCGCCCGACCTGCGGAAGACGCGACAGCGTCAGCAGGAAATTGCCGGTCCAGGCGTAGTCGATCTTCACATCCTTGAGTTGCGGGAACGCCTTGAGCATCTTCGGCCGAATGATCGCCTCAATGTTCGCCGGATCCCTCGCGCCATATACCACGCCGCCACCGAAGATCAGACGCTTGTCGCCTGTCAGCCGGTAGTAGTCGAGCAAGTAGTTGCAGTCTTCGACGCAATAATCCTGCGGCAACAGGCTACGGGCCAACTCTTCCCCCAACGGCTCGGTGGCGATCACCTGAGTACCGCAAGGCATCGACTTGGCCGCCAACTCCGGCACCAGATTGCCCAAGTAAGCGTTACCGGCCACGATAATGAACTTGGCCCTGACCTTGCCCTGCGGCGTATGCACAACCGGACTGGCACCGCGCTCGATGCGCACCGCAGGCGACTGCTCATAAATCACCCCACCCAGCGACTCCACCGCCGCCGCTTCGCCCAGCGCCAGGTTGAGCGGATGAATATGCCCACCGCTCATATCGAGCATGCCGCCCACGTACTCGTCGCAAGCCACCACCTCGCGAATGCGTCGCTGGTCCAGCAGTTCCAGCTGGGTATGACCGAAACGCTCCCATAAACGCTTCTGCGACTCCAGGTGGCCCATCTGTTTAGCGGTGAGGGCGGCGAATACACCGCCGTCCTTCAAATCACACTGGATCTGATACTTCGCCACCCGCTCGCGAATGATCCGTCCGCCCTCGAACGCCATGTTGCCCAGCAACTGCGCCTGCTGAGGACCGACGCTGCGCTCGATCACGTCAATGTCGCGGCTATAACTGTTAACGATCTGCCCACCGTTGCGACCCGAAGCCCCAAAGCCAACCTTGGCCGCCTCAAGCACGGTGACCTTGAAACCGTTCTCCAGCAAAAACAGCGCAGAAGACAACCCCGTATACCCCGCGCCGATGACGCACACATCGGTTTCCACATCGTCCTGCAGGGCAGGGCGCGACGGCGCCGGGTTGGCCGATGCGGCGTAATAGGACGCTGGGTAGGTTGTGTTCGTCATTCTGGAACCTCTGTTTTATATTTTTTACGAATGCGACGATCCTACCCGAGATAAAAATCGGCCGCCAGCCACCCCCGATTCTTCGTTGCGGCGGCGAAATTAAATATTTTGCATATTCATAGGGTTAGGTGAAAAAAAGGTGTTGACACCCCTCCGGAATTCCGTAGAATGCCGCCTCACAGCAGGCACGTAGCTCAGTTGGTTAGAGCACCACCTTGACATGGTGGGGGTCGTTGGTTCGAGTCCAATCGCGCCTACCAAACAAAATCCGCTCTGCTGGGCGGTCTAGAAGGGTCCACCGAAAGGTGGGCCCTTTTTTGTTGGCTGCGATTTGCAAAACTTTTGCAAAACTTTTGCAAAACCCCCACCTCACAATGCCAATTCTGCTCCCACCTCGACGTACTCAATTGTCTTGTTGCCGTGTCCCTCCTGGTAGTGCCTGGTCATCTTCTCGTCCGCATGGCCCAGCAGCGCCTGGATGTATTCCTGCGGGAAATTCTGCTGCTCATACAGCCATGCGCCCAAAGCGCGGATCTCATGAAAAGTGGGGCGCTCACCGGCCGGCACATGGTCGTAGGCGTGTGCCGCGTCTCGGGCCTTGCTGAACTCCTTGGTCAGGTAGTCAGGCGTTACTGAGGTCCAATGGTCCTTCGCGTCGATCTGCTCGCGCCGGCGCGCCTTCGGCTTGTAGTGGATCAGGTAAGGCGAAGCCAGAGGCGAACGCAGGCACTCGCCAACTACCTCCCGGAGCGCGGCGCCCATCTTGATTTTCAGGTGGACGGGGTTGTCATAACCCTGGGTCTTGCCGGGCGATACCGTAAGAGTGTTTTTCTCCATGTCGGCAGCCGATTTCAGCCATGTCACGATATCTTCGCGCCGCTGCAGACTGGTCAGCGCCAGGCGAATTGCTCGCTTCAGCCAGGGTGGCGTGGTCGCCGCGTCGATGATCGACTTCAACCCTTCCA
The DNA here is from genome assembly GCF_023701885.1 of Pseudomonas sp. CG7. Lineage (NCBI taxonomy): Bacteria > Pseudomonadati > Pseudomonadota > Gammaproteobacteria > Pseudomonadales > Pseudomonadaceae > Pseudomonas > Pseudomonas sp. CG7. The sequence continues at coordinate 16,101 of NZ_JABAEE010000021.1, forward strand.
GCGTATGCCGCTGCCGCTTCTTCTCCGCCTCCTTCTTCACCAGGGTCAGCTCGGCGTTATTTCGCTCGGCCAGGCCCTTGGCCACGGCAAACGCGAATATCTGCACCCACAGCCCCCGGTGCTTGGTGTAGGCGTTGTTGCTGAACTGGTCCAGATACTCGGCCATAGCCAGCACGTCCATCTGCCCGATGAGCCTATCACCAAGGTCCTGCCGGTAGCGCTCGATCTTGAATTTGATCTCTTCCAAGGTGCGAGCGGCGTAGCCCTTATCCACCAGCCATTCATCGTGGAAGCGCTGGAGCAGGTTGCTGACAGTCGGCAGGCGGTCACCCGTCAGCAGGGTGAGCAACGCGCCATCGTCGACAACGAGTGCCGCCAGTTTCAAGTTCGCCGCCCGGGCTAGTTTTATTGCCTCCTCTATGGGGCGGTTGATGCTCGTCATCAGGCCGGTGATTGGGTTGCGGTACCGCCAATACTTCCCGTTGGGGTAGAGGTTCGGCGGTAACTTCCTGTTTTTCAGTGTGCGCGGCCGGGCAGCCATCAACCGATCTCCATCATTTGGGCCAGCAGCGGGTCAGTAGCGCCCATCACTGCGGCCGGGACGTCCACAAAATACATCCCGCCTTTCACTTCTCCTGCCACCTCGCCTTCCTCAATCCATTTCTTCAGCTGCTGAACACTCGGCTATCCCCCGACGTAGCGCAGCTTCCTGTATTCGCTCACCTCCATAAGACGGGGGAGCTTTATCGTCATTTGTGCAATGACCTTTGCCATGATGATGCTCCGTGCCGCGCCTGGCGGCAGACAGATCTACGCGGGGCGCGCCTTCTGGATGATGTGAATGAAGATGCAGCCGGTGGCGGCGAGCCAGACCATCGTTCCGAAGAAGGCAGTGATCAGGGACGCCTCAGATCCGTGCTCGACCATCTGTGGTGCGGCATAGACGAACCAGAGCAGGGTGATCAGCAGGTACAACAGGGCGCTGATCAGGACTTCAAACAGCTTTTTTGCTGACATAGGAATTCCTCGCCCGCCGTTCACCGGCAGGCTGTAGGTGGATTGGGGTTATGGGCGTTACCGAAGTTTTCCGGTCAGGCGCTCCCGCCAAGTTAGGCGGCGAGGCAGATGCTCGGTGTCGTCGATCTCGACCACGACGTAGGCGCAACGGTCGAAGGCCGAGTCCCGCAAGTCGTTCAGCCAGCAGGCTTCTTTTTGCGCTTCCTCCAGCGTGACGGCTTCGAGCTGGTGCACGTTGAAACCGTTGCTGTGGGCGTGCCAGCCGTGGATAACCGCTATGTATCGGCTCATGGCCTCGGCCCCCTGAATATCAGGTGGGCCATGTAGAGCAGGGGGAGGATCATGGCTGTTGCTCCTTCATCGCTGCCGCTGCAATCGATTCGATCTGATCGCAGTAGCCATAGATGTCCTGGACGTTGTTCTGCCCGTTAATGCATTCGTGAACGGTGGGGCGGATGTTGCCGTCGACCTGGGCGGTGATGGCCTGGAGCGCCTGGATCAGCGCTTCGTTCTCGTTGATCAAGGCCCGGACGGCGGCAGGGTTGGCGGCGGCAATGAAGCGAGCAACAGGGCAGTCGCCGTCCTCCTCGAAGGTTTCGCAGACAGCCTCGTAGTTATGGTCGACGACCTGTTTGATTCCGCCATGCTGATACCAGGGCCCGGCTGGCGCAGCCTCGGACAGCCGCTTCAGTTCGGTGTGGTCGGTCATGGTGTCACCTCACGGCGCGCCCACCAGCAGACCGGGCCGTCGTCCGTGTCGTGAATCGCAAGGCAGAACCAATCCTCGCCTTCGGGGCGGTCAGGCTCCCAGTAGCTGCAGTCCGGGTCGCCCGCTTCGAAGTAGCGCTCCGAGACTGTTTCGTCGCTGTGGTATTCGAGCTCAACCATCCTCACCTGCAGGCGCTGTTCAGCGATCCAGGCTTTGGACTTTTCACCGTCACCCTCTTCAAAGTCGGGCAGGTCAGGGTGTTGGTAAAAGCCGGTCTCGTCGCGCACGACTGGGGCGGCCTGGATCAGTTTGATTTCTTCAGGCATAGCGATTCCTTTGCCGCTATAGCGGCTGACTTTGAAGGGGGAGGGTTTTTTGCTGCTATGGTTGTCGCACAACTTAAAAGAGGAAGGATCAATGACATCAAGACCGCCGATTCCCCCTGAAATGAAGCGTGAAGTTAGACAGCGCTGCGGATTTGGCTGCGTAATATGCGGCCTCCCAATATATGAATATGAGCATATGCTTGAGTGGGCAGAGGTTAAGCGGCACGTAGCAGAAGAAATTACATTGTTATGTCGACAGCATCATGGAGAGAAAACGAATAAGTTGCTTCCGAAAGAAGCTGTTATTGCCGCCAACTTGGATCCGTACAACAAAAGGAGTGGAGTATCCAAAAATTACATGTTGCATTACTCAGGTAGCGACGTGAAGGTGTCCATGGGTGGGTCCACGTTTTCTTATCAAAACGTACGTGAAGATTATGTCTTCGCTCCTATTGTTATTGATAGCTGGGCAATTATGGCGTTCCGGCGAGAAATGGGTAATTTATTGCTGTCATTCACCGCTTTTAACGAGTCTAACGCACCAATTGTCTCCATCGTAGATAATGAAATTGAGTACGATACATCTCTTTGGGATGCAGAGTGGGTGGGACAGTCTCTAGTAATTAGAGAGGAGCATCGTAAAATTTTGCTCAAGGTAATATTCAATCCTCCCGGAGAAATTATAATTGCCAAGGGACGGATTTTGCGTAATGGGTTAGAGCTGCTAGTTGGCGAGAACTACATATTTATTTCAAATAACTCAACTTTTGCAAGTCCGATGAGAACGGATAATTGCCAGGTAGGTTTGGCTCTTGGCGATCCCCGGCCGCAATATGGTGCTGGGATATCTATAACGAACATTCCTCGCTATGGATTTGATCGGAAGAAATCTCGCCAGTTTTTGCGCGAATGTTTGGTCAAGTGCCGGAAAGAAAATTAAGTCAGCTTTCGGTGAACTGGGCCTTCATCAGATTGATCGACGTGCTCAGCCGTACGGGCTCGGCTGGATTTGAATGAGGATGCGCTGGCCGATCCAGCGAACGACGGTGACGGCCTTGCTGTTGCCGATGGCCTTGTAGCGCGGGCCGTCCGGGCATTCTTCGGCGGGCTTTCCGCGCCAGGGGATCAGCGTGTAGTCGTCGGGTGCGCCTGGGAGGCGTTCGAACTCGCGGGGCACGAGGCGGCGAATATATCCGTCGTGTGATACCAGATGGCTGTGGCCGTGGTTCGCGTCCTGATGACTGCACCCCTGCAGCCGGCCGTAGCTCGCATCGATTGGCGGTACCACGAAGACCGTCTCGCTTTCGATATCTAGCCGGGAGTCCTTCGCGGTGAGAGTGGCGGCGCGCTCAATCGATCCGTCCAGGCCATGACCACCAAACGCCGGGATCCCGCCGAACATGCTCACGGCTGGCCCTTCGTCACCCTCACAGTTCGGGCACCCGTAATGCCCTAGGGATTCGGGGAAGACGTACCCGCATCCGCACTGGAGCGCAGGGCCGAAAGGAGCTGTTCCGGTAACGTCCTGCCCCTGGCCTCGGCCCGGCGCAGTATCCCGGCGCACGCCTTCTCGCTCAAAAAGTACCTCGGTGGGATCGAACCCGTCTCGAGCACTTGCGACAACGAACACACGGCGGCGTCGTTGGGCAAGGCCGAAATATTGGGCGTCCAGGATCCGCCACGCGATTGTTCTTTTGGGTCCATACACACAACCAGCGTCCGGCCATTTCTTCCCTGACGGCTGCAGTTCGCAGTCTTCCCCAGCAAGCGCGCCAAGAAAGCATCCGAAGGCGTTCCCTTTGTCGCTGAGGACGCCGGGGACGTTCTCCCAGACGATGACGCTGGCGGGCTTTCGCTGGCCGGCGCGAACATAGTCAACTGCATCTGCAAGCTCCACGTATTTGATGGTGAGGGCGCCGCGGGGATCGGTGAGGCCTTCGCGCATTCCGGCCACGCTGAAGGCCTGGCATGGTGTGCCGCCGACCAGCACGTCCGGCGCCGGTATCTTGCCGGCCAGCACCAGGGCGGCCAGCTTGGTCATGTCGCCGTGGTTCGGCACGTTGGGGTAGTGGTGGGCCAGGACCGCCGAGGGGAACGGCTCAATCTCGGCGAACCAGGCGGCCCGCATGCCGAGTGGCTTCCATGCAAGCGTTGCCGCCTCGATGCCCGAGCAGACCGAGCCGTAGGTGATTTCCATGCGTAGGCCTCGCCGGTTGGCGTGATTCGTAGTTAAGGGCTATGACTTGTTCAAACTCATACTGACCGGAGGCCGACATGAGACTGCAAAGCGACATAGATGCACTCGCGGCAATAGAGGAGGACGCGAGGGCGATGCTGAAATGGCTGGGGTTGCCTGACAACGCCCAGAAGCTTGCGATGGTCGTATTCCTTCGCCAGGTCATTGATTTGGCGACCTACACCGAGTCGGCGGGGTTGCTTCCAGAGCCGCTGGATCTCAGCTGAGTAGGGGTTAGGGAGTTGAGGACAGGGCCAGTAGGTCGTCACCGCCGCGCCCGATACCTGCGTGCAATTCCACTGAGCGACCAGCCAACATGCCGGCGATCTGCGCATTTAAGTCGATATCGACATCACGTGCTTTGCGGGCTTTGCCCACGCCTTTGTTAGCTAGGTACTCGTCGATCAGCACCTTATCCTGCGCTTCGACGGCGATAATGTCCCGGCCTTCGCTCGCTGTCTGAGCGGCGTCTTCGCCTTTTGGGACGAGCGCAATGAGCTTCCCATAGACCTCGTTTACCCATGCGAGGGCAAAGTGATCGCCTGCTGTTTCGGCGGTGTACGAACTGCGATGTACGCCCGCCCGCACTGCTGCGACGTATTTCCTTCGGGCATATTTCACCTTTGTCAGCAGCGCCTCGAACGCATACAGCGCGATTTGCTGGGCAGGTGTCACGCCGACGAAGGAGACGCGGGCGAGGATCCGATCCTTTTCCTTGCAGTACTGCCGCCCGTACAGCGCAGTGCACCCGAACACGCTAGAAACGGCACCGCTCAAGTTTCGCTCCCAAGTGGGTAGGCGTTCGGCCCGGGTAAATCGGGACTCGACTTCACCGACATCGCTCAACTTCACGTCCATCTCGGTAAGCCGGTACTCGCGCATCAGCGCCTGAGCCTGCCGGATCGCTGTGGCTGCTTCGTTCTCGTTGGCGCTCTGTGCCAGTGCCAGGCAGTGCTTGATCTTGCGGATCGCGCGCTCGAGTTTCTTTTCGTCGATCTGTTGTGCGGACATAGAATATCCTCGCCGACTGGCGTGATTCGTTGAAGTGGGGTATTGGTGCTCGACCCGGCATGAGCCGGACAGAGAGGACGTCTAATGTTTCAAAGAACAGTTGTTTATCAGGATTTTTTGCGTGCTTTCCCGAACGCCCAGTTTGTTGCACTGAGTTACGGTAACGGGTTCGCTGGGGAGGTGGCGATCGGAGAAGTTAATAGAGTTGCCACTGTCGTTTTCGCAGGGATCTATAAACCGAATGGAGAGACAGTTGGTGAAAAGACGTTAACCGATGCCGATGTGGCGCCGGCCACACTACAAGGACACGATATTGCTCATGCATTCAAGGTTGCTGCGAACTTGGCCGAATCCATAGCTAATTCCGTCAGAAACCCCTAAATCCTTCAGCTGTCAGGGGTGGCGAGGCGCCGCTCTCCGTGACCGGTGGTGGCAATTTGGTTTGGGTTGGGGTATTACGGGTGACCGGCATGGTGCTGGGTCAAGGAGAGTCAGATGTCCCAAGAAGCGAAAATTATCGCCCTAGAGCACCTCGTCGTTCGCCTCATGAAAGAGCTACAGGTAAAGAGTGGGATTTCTTCAAATATAATTTTTGAGAAAGCTCGAACAGAAATTCTGACTAGCAATTACCCCGGAGACCCTGAGCGACAAGAGGCTGCGAAAGGTGCGCTGGAGGATCTAGCCGCACTGATAGGCTGATCATCGCGATTCGTCTCCACCAATGCAAAGGGACTCACGCTGATACCCCAGGATCGGGTTTTTTCCGACACGTTTTCTGGTATCAAACATTCGTGTCACGGTTGAGTGAGCGGCAGAAAGCACCGCCATGAGTGACCAGAGGCGACTTATTTACAGGTTGGTTTTGGCTAGCGAGTTTCGCGTTGCTGTGCCTTACTAAATCTTCATTTCGAAAGCAGGGAATAGGCTATGTCGATAAAAATTGATAAATCGGGCTTTGATAAACTTAAGCAAAACATCGACAAGTTGGCTGCTACGACAGAGGTAAAGCTCGGGGAGATGATGAATCCCGCTTTTATCGCTGCTCACAGTTCGTTCGCTGATCTTGACGGGCTCGTTAAGGGAGCAGGCTTCAAGGTCGAATCTATCGAGGATTTCAAAGCGAATCCTGATGATGAGTGGGACATCTTCATCAAAGAAAATACCGATTTCGATAGCTGGCTTGATATGCAACAGACCGCCCACCGTGATTACGTCGCGAGCATCATGGGAGCTGGTCTAAAAAAATAATCCGTTCCAGTGAAAATGGCCGGCATATCCAGTCGTGTTTGACTTCGGCGCTGGCGTGCCTGGTTGTCGATTCGCCTCATGAGGGCTCGGCGAATGTGAAGCCATTCTCTCTGGCGATGAGCTGGACGCGTTTGATGTGCATCTTCAATGCGACAGCCGCGGCGCTGGCAGTCTGGCCGGCCTCTGCCTGGGCTCGTACCGCTGGTGCCAACTTGTCACGGTCGCCCCGGAGCTTTGCGTGGTGGGCAGTGGTGCCGAAGAATGGCGCCTCTGCGCTCACGCCACTTTCGATCTGCTGGATAGTCTTCCCGCTACCGAAGAACTGCTCCAGCTTCTGGTTCAGGTCCTGGATGATTGCGTCCCGCGGGTTGGGCATTGGCTCTCCGATCATTGCCGGTCACCCGAGAGCGTGACCTTGATGCCGTCGGCTCGCGATTCCAGCTGCTGCGCGAAGTTGACCGCTTCCTTGTAGGTGAAGCGGAAGCCACGGACCTTGTCGGTAGCCAGCTCGACAATGTGGTACGCGCTTTCGCCTTTGGTGACGACCTGGTAACGAATCTTCTGCACGGGTGGCTCCTTGCCGATCAGGGCGTAGAACTCGGCGGTGGCGATGGTTGAGCGAGCGTGCAGGGCCGCGACCCCGTCGACTCTCTGTTGAATGGATGGATGCATGGCGATTCCTCGGTGGGGTTGCGTTTATTCGTCAGCACTCTGCTCACCTGCCGGTTGCCGTGGGGCGCAGGGGAGAGTGCTGGCGGATAAAGGCAGGCGTAAAAAAGCCCGATCGAGACCGGGCTTTGTTGGCTTCACACAGACCTCCCTATGTGAGCGCTGAGTGCCTTCGTTGGAAGGGCTTGGGGTTGGCTATTTCATGATGGCGATCCTCCATTGTTCGCTCACTGGGCAGGCAGTGGCCACCTTCGAAGCTGCATTGGAATGTCGGTCCTGACCAAGATGCCTAACTACGTCCGCCCGTTCGCATACAAACAGTTGGCCTGGATCAGCTTTTTTCATGGGGCGCCGACATTCCGATGCAGCCTCTTTCGAGGTGCTCGGGCCGTCTTTCCGGCTGTCCGTCGTACTATTCCGACTGTCAGCGTGCTTGATTTGGCTCATTGGCTAAGCCTCCGCTCATACGGAGCGAAACGAGCACAGCTTTGGAGTGCCCACAAAAACCGTATTGTCCGACGGCCGTGGCGGAGGCGGCTTAATCCCCGCTCTGGATTCTTTCAGCGACAGGCTGTCGGGGCGCTGGTTGTTCAGACTGCGCGCTCCAGTTCGCAGCATTCTTCGTAGTGAGCCATCGCGATCGGCATGTGGTAGCTATCCAGAGGCCACTTGTTGACTTTGCAGCCTTGGCCGGCCGGGCAGTGGAAGACGAATAGCTCGCCCGCATCCTTGTCCATCTGCATGCTTACCCGTGCGCCGCTTGTGAAGTCGTCTTCGATGATGATCACGTCGTTTTGCTCCGTTGTTGGCTTTCAAATACCTCCCGAGGTGCGAGAGGCATTTGTAAAGCCAGATGGCCGACCTGAAACAGCAGGGGGCCATCTGTGCCCGGTCACGCTGCTGGCGTCAGACCGGGTTTGTTGCGTCATCGGTGCTGGCCAGTTCCCCGCTGCTGATTGCAGGGCTGGCCGGTCGTCTTCTTGGGTGGGCTTCGAGCTTCCTCCTCACAGCGTCAAACAGCATCTGTCCGCCGTGGATCACAGGTCCTTACAACATGCACGCTACAGCTCTGTGTGCCCTGATTGAGTGGGACAGGGTGCATGAGGTCCGGCGCTCCCAGCCGAGGCTATCGGGACCGCTAATTCGATTCGATGTCTCTCCCTTCTGCCGCTGGGATTCGCGGGGCGCATTGCATGCCGGGTCGTTCACTCGGTTCTGGCGTTTCACCATCGAGCAGCCGTCCAGGTTGTTCCTGTCGTTGGCAGGCTTTCGGGCCTGTCTGCTCGCCGGTCGCCGGTAGAGGCAATGCGGTCTGTTGTTTGTTGCGCTGGCTGTTAAAGAGCGGTTGTTCGCCTGCGCTTGCTCTTAAACACAAGTAGGCTTGCACCAATAGAAGCATGCTTGTGGAATGAATGCAAGCATGCTTGTGTTTATTTTGCGTACTGTATGTGCGTACAGTATTTTTAAAGAGGGGTTATGGCTAAGTTGAAAGGAGGTGCCGCGCAAGCGTCACGGGCGGAAATGAGTGGGATGGAACGGCTGTGGCTGCGCGTTTCGTCGATGATCAATCACCCGGTCGCGCAGGCGCAGCGGTGGGTGACGATTCATCGCCTGGACACAGATGGAGATCGAGAGTGGGAAGAGGTGCTGGGCGCGATCGCGGAGACGGCCGAGCTTGAGCTGACGCTCAATGACGACGGCAGCGTAACGGTGAGGTGGGAGCAGCAAGAGGCTCAGGCGGCAGGTAAGGGGGAGGTTGAGTTTGAGCCCGAAGAGGAGCCGGCCCCGTTCTGATGGAAACGAAGAAGCCCGCACAATGGCTGGTCCTTAAGTGCGCTGTCAGGCGTCAGTCTCTCTTTTGGGCTCTCAGCCTGGCCAAACCCTGCTTGATGTGCCCAGCGTTCTCGCCGATTGTCTCCAGGGCGCCGCGGATGTTCTCGTCGACGTCCCCGGCACCCTGCCGCTCAGCCCAAAGTGAAAGCTCTATGATGGCTGCCTCCAGAGCTAGCTGGTTCTCGTAGATGCGCTCCAAGGTGTCAGTAAGAGAATAGTCGTGGGAAGGCATTGCAATGGCTCCATTCAGTGATGCGATGAGCCTAGCCCACCCAAACGCGGAGGATCCAGGCAAATTGCAGGCAAAGAAAAGCCCGCGATGGGAGGCGGGCTTCAGAACTATTACGACATTAACGACTTAAGATCATTTTGAATCGCCGGATCTCTTCAGCGATTGCAATCCTGAAACCCTGCCTAAAGCGTCGACCGAAGCAATCTTCTAGCGAATGCATTAAAGAATCCGAGGCGTGATGTATGTCCTCGATTATCTCAGAGTCATCCGGCATTGGTAAATGTTTAGATGAGTCAAAGTTCTTGTAGGTGATGGAATTCCTATATTCATATATGGCTTTGTTAAGCTTGTCATCATGAAAGTGAAGGTGCTGAATTCTAAAGCCGAGTCGTTGCAACTGAAGTCTTATCAGCTTTGACAACTCATCCGAATGAATAGCGTCCTTGTGGTACTGTATGGCCTTTAAAGTTATTTCATCTGTCAGCTCAACAATGTCACCCATGGCTGCCTTAACTTCCTTTCTCTCCTCTCTTCTGTTGTTTTGTTGATTTACGACAACCCAGCCTACTATTACTACTACCCAAGTGCCGACGTAATATATTCCTTTTATGTCATCCATGGTGAATTCCCACCTACTTATCTTCCGGGATTGCCGTTTTTATATAGTCATTAATTTCATAGATAAGCGAGGCATCACGCGATTCAAAATTGATTAAGCTTAGTATTTTTTCGGCCGTGTAACCTTTTCTAACCAGCCCACCAAATGCCTCCTCCAAAAACGAAGATCCGTATCCCCTAGCTCCATCTAGGATAATTATCGTCGGTTTTCCAGCATCAAGAATTTTAACCAGGTATTCATCCCTAAATTGTTCTCCGCTGAACGGGCCGTCACTGATATATCGGCCTGCGGGATACCTACTGAATTCTGTGGCAATATTAAATTTGTTCATGTTTGGCTCTTTGCGGTAAAGGCATACGCCATTGGATTACTGTGCCAAGGATAGATTCAACGTGATTAAAGGTTTTTTCCTGCCCGTTTGCAAGGGTATAGAGGCCCTTGTTGCTGTAGATGCTCACGTGCCCTCCATGTGCGGCCCTCACGGTGTCCGCAATCTGTCGCAGGCCCTTTCCTCTGTGAAGGAGCCTCGTACGGGACTGGCTATTTCGAACGGCGCCCTGGATGAGCTTACCCTCATTCGACATGTCTATACCTAGCCTCGAGGCATATTGCCACCATTTCGCCTGTTTGATTGGGAGCGTAGCAGGGATACCTACGCCTAGATCACAGAAAATCACGGTTAGATAACCATCTTTTTCCTGTGAGAACATCCACCAAGGTTTATAGTCTTCGCTACATTCAACTCCATCACCCCTAGGGAGTATGTACGCATGGTGATGGGCGTTAGTCATTGCCTCTGTTAAGCCTCTATACAGGTCGTCAGAAAGTGCCTCAGCAATAATTCCTTCGTATGGCCCAAGTATCGCGTCGCACTTTTCACCTAGGGCGCCTTGTCCGGTCGCACACTTCCAGTTAGCAACATCGTCATCTTTCACAGCGTGTCGAACGTTAGTTCGAAGAAGTCTGGACAGTCCAATCTGCTTCATGACCTGGGCGGCTTTCGGTATTTTTGGGCAGGCGGACCGAAACTTTATATTGGTATAAGCGGCGATCAGTCTAGATATTTCAGCAAGAAAAAGTATTGCCCCGCCAGTCCGAAATCTTTTGGTGTGCGTAAAGTCGATATATATTTTTCTGTTGCCGTTAGCTATTTTATACTTAAGGTCGGCGATAAAATGTAAGAGTGTGTTTCTTGTGTCGGTGTTTGCTATTTCCAATGTTTCTGGCGCAGGTATTCTTAGGAAACCATTAAGGCCTTTGGATTTTTTTTCGTCAGATTTTCTCTTGATGAATATTCTTTTGGCCTCATCTATCGCCCTTCGCCTATGCCACTCCAATGTCTTTAGTTTTAATTTTTTCATGCTTTCCCTGCATTAATCATGGTTTTTCAGTCCTGTAGTTATTATATTTTCTATTCGATTAATACTATTTAAATATTTCAATAAAGCCTCGCAAGCGCCTGCACCGCCACGCCTCATCAGATCCACGCCCTCTTGAGTAGGGCCGCAGCCTCTTTCGGGTTCGCGGCGCAGTTGCAGGTACGGTTTATTGAGCGCCATGGTTTCACACCGGTTGCCCGTTCCACACGTAAAGCACGCGAGCCAGGATATGGGTATCATCTACTCGGATGTCCTCGGGGTCGTGGTGCTTGTTGTCCGATATCATCTTGAAACGGTCCTTACCTTTCTTCTGCAGGCGCTTCACGTACAGCATGTCGTCGTGCGAGAAGAGGTAGATGCCGTCGCCGGTGAACTCCCGGATCGTGATGTCCACGAGCAGCGGGTCGCGGTCTTTGATCGTCGGCGCCATCGACTGACCCCACCCGGTGATCATTTTCAGGTGGAAGTGTTCTTTGAAGGTGAGGCCGAGGTCTCGCAGATGTTTGGGGCTGACCCTGATGTCCTGAAGCATTTCCGGATATTCGTGCGGGATCTGCCCGCCCCCCATCGCCGCGCGCACGTCGTAGTGGGCAATCCATACCTCGTCGCCGACCTGGCCAGGGCGAGAAAAGTCTACTTTCACTACGTTGGTTGATTTCGACTCAACCGCCACTTCTTCGACTACGTCTACGATTCTTGCGCGTGCTTCTTCCGACAGACCCCGACCATGCTTCGCGAGCATCTGTTTGACCAGTTCTGCAGATGACTTATTGCCGTGCTTCGGCTCATTCGCGGCCTTCCGGCTTGGTGGTTCACCCTTACCGGACAGCAGCCAATCGACCGTCGTGTCATAACCTTCTGCGATCGCTACCAAGTTTTCGTTCTTGATATTTCCGGTATCACCCGCAAACCACTGGCGAACAGCTTCGTAGCTGACTCCACAGGTGGTCGCTATATCCCTTTTGAATCCTCGCGGCCCGACCTCTGGCTTTCGCGCCAGGACAAGTTTTGCAATCCGATCAGTAATTTTCATGCAGGCAATCTACAAGTTAGCTTGGCAAGCATGCTTGCTTAGTAAACACAAGCATGCTTGAATTGCCGTATACCCAAAGGAGTCAGCCATGAACCGTGCCGACGCAATTAAACATTTCAAAGGGATCGCCCCCCTCGCCAAAGCGCTCGGCATCACATACGAGGCAGTCCGTCAGTGGGGCGAGGAGATTCCTGAGCTACGTCAGTACCAGCTTGAGCTTGTAACCGACGGCCAATTGAAGGCCGACAAAAAGAAAACCGCTGCATAAGCCGTCCTTGTCGTTGATTTGTTGAGCGAATGATCGCCGTACCTGGCGACCGCTTCCACGGAAACAAATTTGAGGTTTTACGAATGGAAGATTTCTTGAGGGCTTGCCATACCACCATCAAAGAAAGTGGGGCAGAAGAGCTGGCGGGCAAGATGTGCCTCGCGCATGTGAGCCTGCTGCAACGATCCAACCCGGATAACGCAGCGCATCACCTGACCATTGAGCACCTGTTCGGCATTTTGCTGCACACCGGCGACATGCGGCCGCTGATGACCTTGGCTGGTCAGTTCGGTTTTGACTTGGTCGCCCGCCAGAAACCGGAGGCCAAACCCCTGATGGTCGCTCTTGGTCATTTGTCCGCTGAGTGCGGCGATGTTGGCCGGTTGATTTTCGATGCTGCCGCTGACAACCACATCAGCCAGCACGAAAAAGCCCAAGGTGCGAAAGCCATTCAGGAAGCCATTGATGCGCTTCACGTCCTCAGTGAATCGCTAAAGGCTGCCTGAATCGCAGGCACAAAAAAGCCGGGCTGCAACCCGGCTCTTTCAACAACTTGTAAAACACAGTGGGGCCATTATGAGCATGATCATCGCTCCGTGCAATACGGCTGCAAAACTCCAAGGAATCTCGTCGTGAGCGTTCAAGCTATGTCCTGGGCGCTTTCTCTGCCCGTTCAAACTCTCAAGGACTCCAGCGCTCGCCACGTGCTGCTGTGCCTTGCTAACTATGCCGGCTCCAACGGTGCTGGTGCCTTCCCATCGGCCACCACCCTGGCTCAGGACACTGGTCTGTCCGAGCGTACCGTGCGTTACAAACTGGACGTCCTGGAAGAGTCGGGCCTGATCAAAAAGGGCAACCAGGCCATCGCCGCCGTTCACATTGACCGCCACGACCGGCGGCCAGTGGTTTACGATCTCCAGCTTATACGGGGTGCAAATCCTGCACCCCGTACAAACCGGGGTGCAGATGACGCAACGGGGTGCAACTCACAACAGAACGGGGTGCAGCCTGAGACAGAACGGGGTGCAGAATCTGCACCCAATACGTCAATTAACCATCAGGTAACCAAAGAGCAGCTGCAGCAGCGCGAGATTGATTCCGCTGTCGCCGCCCAAGACCGGTCAGCCGTCGAATCGCAAGACGACCGCCAGCGCTTCGCCATGTTCGCCACCTGGGCCCCAAACGAGAAGGCGCTGTCGGATCAGATCGCAATCGCCGGGCTTCCTGCCGAGGCGGTTCCCGAAGCGGCAATCCGGGCCTTCATGGGGTTCTTCGTCGCCAAGCCAGCCACTGTTGATAGCTCCGCCGGCTGGTGTTACCGGCTGGTGCAGTGGGTCAAGCGCGAACGCGTCAAAGCTTCTGGGCAAGGCAAGACGCCTGACTGCGATGCCACCAGCTGGGCGAACGATCTGGGGGATCTCTGATGGAAAACAAGAAGCCACGCAGCACCGCACAACTGCTCAGCACGATGGGCAACCTTCCACCGGTAACGCTGGTTCAGCCAAAGCAGTTGCCGCCGGGCACCGCCGAGGTCGTGAACGCGCTGTTCAAGGAGTTACAGGCGATTTTCCCGGCTTGGAAACAGGCGTGGCCGGATGACGAATCGCTGAAGGCTGCAAAGCGGAGCTGGATCACAGCTTTCCTCGCGGCTGGGATCAACCAGTTGGAACAGATCCGCTACGGCCTGCAAAACTGCCGGCAGATCGGCGGCGACTTCGCCCCGAGCGTTGGCAAGTTCATCAAGTGGTGCCAGCCAACCCCGGAAATGCTAGGCATTCCGTCTCACGACAAAGCTTTTCGCGAGGCACTGGAGAATTCGCACCCAAGCCGTTTTGGGGCCCGCATATGGTCGCACCCAGCTGTTCGTCACGCTGCGCTCCAGTGCGAGATTCGCAATCTCGGGGACCTGATCCCGGAGAAGGCCAGCAAGGTTTTCGACCGGGCATACGACATCACAATTCGCAGGCTTGTTCAGGGGTTGCCATTGGAAGATATCGCCGTCGGCATTGGGCACGATGGCACCAAGGCGCCGGTCGAGTGGGCTCAAGAACTGACTGAGCGCGTTGCGCAGGCCCAGGTGTCGCGGATGGGCATTTCTACCAATGGCCAGGCCGCCCGCGAGCAGCTGCTGCGCCGTTTCGGCCTGACGCCATCGGCCCGGGTTGTCGGGACTGCGCATCATGACTGATTCCCGTCTCGCACCAGTTGATCCAGCGAGCTATCGCTACGCCGTGCATTGCTGTGGCTTCAAGTGGGAACTTTCCGACAAACCTGATCGCGCCGTAGCGCTGTTCGAGCACTCGAGTGCAGCGCTGAGGTTCGGGCAGATGATGTGGCCATCAACTTTTGAGGTGGTCGATCGCACCACCGGGGAACGGGTATGCGCGTGACCTCGAAGAAACTCAGAGCCTCGGCCAACGGCCAGGACTGCGCCGTGCGTATGCCCGGCATCTGCAACCACAACCCGGAAACCACCGTCTTGGCGCATCTACCGTGTGGGCAAAAGGGCGTGGGCATGAAGGGCTTCGACACGGTCGCAGTCTACGCCTGCAGCGCTTGCCACGATGTGATCGACGGCCGGGCCGCCGGAGACGTTGAGTGGGCAGACATGCCGCGGGCTATTGCTGAAACCCACGAAGCGTTGATCCGGGCCGGGATACTGACCGTAAAGGGTGCCGCATGAAGGCGTTTGGGTTGAAGCCAAAGCGCGCCAAGTCCGTCGACCGCGAAGGCCTGGAGCAGGCCGCGCTGCTGAAGGAGGTCACCCTGCGTTACCCGGCGGCCGCGAAGCTGATCTACCACGTCCCGAACGGCGGGCACCGGCACAAGCTGGTGGCGATCAAGCTGAAAGAGCAGGGCGTGAAGGCCGGGGGTCCTGACCTGGTGCTGCCGATGGCCCGAGGCGGGTACTTCGGGCTGTACATTGAGTTCAAGGCCATGCCGCCGTTCGACGCTGCGGTATCTGCCAGCCAGGACGCCTACATCCAGGCGCTGACCGAACAAGGCTATCTCGCCATCGTTTGCCGTGGGCACATCGACGCCCTGGAAGCGATTCGCGCGTACCTGCTCCAACCACCAACGAGGGCCGCCGCATGATCACCGTAGCCGTGAAAATCTCCGATGCCGAGATCGCGCGCCAGGCCGCGAACGCAGACGTCTACAGTCTTCGTGACCCGGGCAACCCTGGGCTCTATCTGCGATTCTCCACTGATCGCGCCCGTGGCTCCTGGTATCTGCTGGTCAAGCGCCAGTGGTACAAAATCGGTGCATACCCAGGGTTGAGCGCGAAGCAGATGATTGGGGCGCTGCCCGATATCCGTCTGCGGATTGCCAGCCACGGCGGGGCGGTAGCGTCCGAATGGGGCACTGTGGGCGAGGTGCTGGCGTGGTTCGCTGAGCGCATGGCCAAGGACCGCAACCTGTCCGACAAGCGCAAGAAGACGGCCGCCTCGGCGATCAAGTGCCATTTGATACCTCGCCTCGGTGAAGTGCCGCTGGCTGACCTGAACCGCCAAACCTTGGACCGGCTGCTGATGTGGCCGCTTCAGGAGGTTTTGAAGATTGACACCGTGCGCCTGGTGTTCCAGTTGCTGGCCTTGGCCTTTCGCCAGGCAATGGTCCTGCGCCTGCTCGACAAGAACCCGATGCAGGGCATTAAGTTCAGCGACTTCTCCAAGGCCAAGGTTCGCGTGAAACCGTCGAAGCTTCGGGTCGCTCATCTGGATGACTTGATCGTGAGCCTGACCGAGGAGTTCGAGACCCATCCCGAGGAAGCCCTGCTGGCGCTGCTGATGCTGTGCCATGGCAACCGTGTAGGGGAAACCCGCTTGGCCGAGTGGCCGCACCTGAGCATCGCCGAACGCACCTGGTTCATCCCACCGGAGAACACCAAGACCCGGGCCGAGCATTCCCTACCGCTGCCCGACCAGATCTGCGCGCTGCTGGCTAAGCACAGGGCCAATCAACAGGCCGCCGGCTACACGGGTCGCTATCTGTTCCCGGGACGCAACGGCAAGCCACTGAGCGAGAGCCAGGCCAGTGCTGTGTTCCGGCGCCTGGGTGGAGGCGAGTGGACCAGTCATGACCTGCGCAAGCTGGCTCGCACCTCCTGGGCGGATATCGGCGTGGACCATCTGATCGGCGAGCTGCTGATCAACCACGCCATGGGCCACAACGTGAAAGTGTACATCCAGTCCGATGTCATGGCCCGCAAGCGTGCCGCCCTGGAGCTGTGGCACGCCTATCTAGACAGCAAGGGTTTTGCCCTGATTCACGGTTACACAGGTGCTACATCTGCTGAATCTGATAATTCGCTCAAAGCCGCGCCTCATAAGGGCTGCGAGGCTACTCACGAATCAACCGTAGGCGAGGTTTCAAAATGATTGAATCGACCACCAAAGTGCAATTCGCTGGCCGCGATGTACTCCTCGTCGATGGCGCCCGGACGGCTGCCGGCCATCAAATCTATGGCGTGGGTGGAAAGCGTTGCTGGGCCAATGGAGTGGTTGGATTGATGGATCAGAATGGCGATCCCGTTCCTGGCCCAAGTACCAGGGTCTTTTTCCGGCCGGTTGAGGAGTCTCCAGAAGAATGAAGAAATCTCACGGCCCAGCATTCCGCGCCGCACAGCTGGACCTGGCCAAGTGCCTAGCGTGCCATGGGCGTGCGGTCATCAAGGGCGTCTTCCACGACCTTGCCTGCGTTCAGTGCAACGCTTCGGGCTGGGTCGCTTCCGAAACGGGCGAGGCGCTGCCACTTGAGGTACTGGTAACGCAGCTGAGCATCCGGCTCCAGGCTGCTGAGCACCAGCTCGCGCAATTCAATTGCTTCAAGCCAGCCGGCGCTGAAGCGCAATACAACGAGAACAACCGCCGCGGCGCCGGCGGCACCAACTACACAGGGGATTGAACCATGGCTATGTATAAGGACGTGATGGGCACCCTGGTACGGGTGCTGGCTGCGGACAACATCGACAACAGCACCAAGCAGTCCTGGCAGAAGCTGATCGACGCAGACCTGCGCCAGGGTGGCACCGGCAGCACGCTGTCAGTGCGTGACAAGTTTGACTATGACTGCTGCCTGTATGCGCTGCTGCACCGCCAGCTTGAGCCAGCGCAATGGGATGTACTGGTTGCCAAGTATTCGACGCACAAGGCCAACAAGGTCAGCGCCATCGGCAGGCTGGTAGCTCGCATGGTTTCCCCAGCGCCTCAGCTGTTCATCTATAAAGCGCTGACGGCCTGGGCTATACCGAAGCTCAGGGGTGTGCAGGTAGGGAAGCGATCCACAGACATGATCGTGTTGCCCTCCGAGTTCTACGACATGAATACCTGGGATCTGGCGGGCTCCCCAGAGCGCACGCGCCGCAACTGGCGAGGCGGAATCCACAAGCGGCTGGAATCGCTTGAGGAGCAGGCCGTAATCAATGCCACTGAGATATTCGACCGTGAGCAAATCTTTGTAGATGCCGCTTGACCGGTTGGCCGGCTGGCCGTAAATTAACCCCATCATGTCGATCTTGCGTGTGGTGATAATCGCCAGAACGCAACGACACACATAAAGCCCAGCCACCGCTGGGTTTTTTGCTTTCTATACCTCATCGAGCCTCGGCATTTGCCGGGGCTTTTTCGTTTTCGGTCCCACCACACCCATTGCCCCGAGCTGGGAGTGCCGTTGGGCCGAACCTAATGCGCTCCCCCAAAGGGAGGAATCGAGATGCCAAACATGCCTGAAAAGGATCCTGGTCTGTGGGCCGTGCTGATCGCCTGGCTGGTGATGCATCAACCTCAGCTCTATGCCGCTGGCTTATCTGTCTGCGTAGCAGTTCTTCGAGTGATGTATGGCGGAGGTACACGGCGCCAGATGAGCCTGGAGGGCGCGCTGTGCGGCCTGGTCACGCTGTCGCTGGTGCCGCTGCTTGAATGGATGGGGTTGCCACAGAGCATGGCCACGTTCGCTGGCGGCGCCGTTGGATTCCTAGGCGTCGAGAAGGTGCGCGGTTACTACGATCGTGCCGCTGCTCGAAAGGTTGAGGGGTGAACATGGCTCGTCTCGATAGCTTTCATCATTACAACGACGGCCGAGGCAAAAGACGTGTTTACGTGAACGGCAATGAGATCGAGCGTGTGATCTGGTGCGATACCTCGATTGGTGTTGCGGTGTTCTGTCCGTATCCGCTGCACTTCGATCCCCGGCGCGAGCAGGTCTATACCAGACGCTTACGCGGCACGGTGACCGTTGAGAAGATGAGCTGATGTCCTGCTCGGGATGCGCCGCCCGGCGCGAATGGATCATTAAGATGAAGAGGCTTGCATATGAGCGAGCAGCCCAGCTCCTTGGAAAGCCTGCTGACCCAGGTACTGGCCGAGCAGGTCAAGCAGACCGCACTGCTGCAACGGATGGCCGACCAACAGTTGATGTTGATCCAGGCAATGGCCGATGAGCCAGAAGATCCAGATGCACAGCCACTGACCTACATGGATGGCTCGCCATGCCTCTAAGGCCAAAGAAGCCGTGCAACGCTCAGGGTTGCAACACGCTCACGCGCAACGCCAGGTACTGCGACGAGCATGCTCACCTGTTGAAGAGCGCTGCGCGAGCCAAGCCTCGGGAGAGCAGCACCAAGCGTCACTACAACTACAAGTGGCAGCACGCTAGGGCGGGATGGCTGGCCAAGCACCCACTGTGCAGGCATTGCACCGAGCGGGGCCTGGTTGTTGTGGCTACCGATGTAGACCACATCATTCCGCACCGGAACGACATGGTCCTGTTCTGGGACAAGACCAACTGGCAGAGCCTGTGTGGACCGTGTCACTCGGCCAAGACTGCCGCCGAGGACGGTGGATTCGGCAATGCGCGGCGCTGAAAACAGAAAACCCCGGAAAAAACAGTGAAAATCGGTCAAATGAGAGTGATTCGCGCCCAGGGAGTGGGGGAGGGTCAAAAGTTCAGGCCCTTTGGCTTCTAGACCGCGCCCTCAGCCTTTCTTTCACGACCGCGAAATTAAAAAGTCAGCAGTTGCGCGATGGGGGGCACCGCCACGGTCGCCGGCCGTGGTCGCAAACCCAAGCCGACGGCCCAGAAGAAACTAGCTGCGAACCCCGGTAAGCGGGTCTTGACCGAGGCCGAACCGCCGTTTTCCACCGTCACAAATATTGATCCGCCGGACTGGCTGAGCCCTCGGGCCGCGACCATGTGGCGGATGCTGATACCTGAATTATTGCGCGAGCATGTTGTTGCGCTCACTGACTTACACAACGTCGAAGCGTTCTGCACTGCCTACGACAAGTGGCGAATGGCAGAAGAGGCGGTCCAGCAGTTCGGCATCGTGGTCGAGTCAGCTCAGGGCAGCCCTATGAAAAACCCGGCACTCACCGCGGCGAACGAATCGATGCGGCAACTGGTGACCTTTGGCTCGCTGCTGGGCCTGGACCCATCCAGTCGCACCAGGATCATCGGCGGTAATAAGCAAACCTCAACCAACGAATTCGCCAAACTACTGAGCTCCTAATGACTAAAGCCGCGCACGCCAACGTCGACAAGGCGATGGCGTGGGCTCGGTCTGTTCTGCGCGGTAAAGTGCCGGCGTGCCGATACATCCATCAGGCGATTCAACGCCACTTCGATGACCTGGCCGCTAGCCGAAAGCGCGCATTCCGCTTCAAGTTCGATCCAGCAAAGGCGGAGAAGAAGCTGAAGCTGATCCAGCTGCTGCCCCACACGAAAGGTGAATGGGCCTTCAAGCGCCAGTTGATATCGCTGGAACCCTGGCAGTTGTTCGGCCTGGCGGTGACGTTCGGTTGGGTCAAGAAGAAGGGCGGGCACCGCCGGTTTCGCGAGAGCTACTGGGAAGTTCCTCGCAAGAACGGGAAGTCTGTTGTCGCCGGCGGTGTGGGCATCAGCATGTTCGTTGCTGATGGGGAGTTCGGTGCCGAGGTGTATGCCGGCGCGACCACTGAGAAGCAGGCGTGGGAGGTGTTCCGACCGGCCAAGCTGATGGTCAGTAAGTCGCCCATGCTGGTCGAGGCGGCCGGCATTGAGGTCAACGCCTCGAACATGAACATTCCCGCGGACTTCAGTCGCTTCGAACCACTGATTGGCAACCCAGGGGACGGCGCATCACCCAGCTGCGCGATCGTCGACGAATACCACGAGCACCCAACGTCTGCCCAGTACGACACCATGCTCACCGGTATGGGGGCACGCCGACAGCCGCTGATGTTCATCATCACCACGGCAGGTGCCGACATCGAGGGGCCGTGCTACGACAAGCGCCGGCAGGTTGTGGAGATGCTGGCAGGCACTGTTCCTGATGACGAGTTGTTCGGTTGGATCTGGACGCTTGATGAGGGAGACGACTGGACCGATCCGAAGATGTTGGCCAAGGCCAATCCGAACCACGGTGTTTCGGTGTTCCAAGAGTACCTGGAGAGCCAGCAAGCCAGGGCAATTCGCTCGGCTCGCTTCGCGAATACCTTCAAAACCAAGCACCTCAACCTCTGGGTAAGCGCGAAGTCCGGGTTCTTCAACATGGAGGACTGGAAATCGTGCGAAGACACCACGCTCACGCTCGAGCAATTCGAGGGTCAGGAGTGGAATGCCGGCTTCGACTTGGCGCGAAAGCTGGACATGAACTCTCGGGCGCGACTTTTCTGGCGTGTCATCGATGGAAAAACTCATTACTACAGCGTGGCCCCCAAGTTTTGGGTGCCATACGACACCGTCTATCACAGTGACAACAAACGCATGTCGGAGCGTTTTCAAGCGTGGATCAACTCTGGCCATCTGGAGGTCACGGACGGTGCAGAGATCGACTATAGGGAAATCCTCGAGGACACGAAGGAAGCCAATCATTATGCGCCGCTTCGGGAGTCCCCAATCGATCCTCATGGCGCGACAGGTTTGAGCCACGATCTCGACGACGAAGGTTTCAACCCGATCACCATCACTCAGAACTACACAAACATGTCGGACCCCATGAAGGAACTAGAGGCGGCCATCACCGCAGGCCGGTTTCATCATGACGGTAACCCGATCATGACCTGGTGTATCGGTAACGTGATCGGCAAAAACCTGCCAGGTAACGATGACGTTGTCCGCCCGATTAAGCAGGGCGACGACAACAAGATAGATGGCGCGGTGGCGCTGATCATGACGATAGGCCGGATACTCGCGAATGCGGATGTCCAGGGTTCTGTCGACGACTTCCTCTCCAGACCGATGAGCATGTAATGGCAGACACCGACTACAGCATTGACCTGCGCACCCGCAGCCCCTTTTGGGCGCGCATGGCGAGCTTCTTCGTCGGCGGACGGCTAGTCACTCCCGAGAAAGGATCGCAGACTGGGCCGGTGTCAGCATCCGGTGTGGTGGGTGACTCAGTCGTCAACGACGAGCGCTCGTTGCAGATTTCTACGGTTTTCGCCTGCGTCCGATTGATCTCGAGTGTTACGGCCTGCATGCCCTTGGACGTATTTGAGACCAAGGGGGATAACCGAAAGAAGGTTGGTTTGGACAATCCGTTGGCGCGACTTCTGCGATACAGCCCGAATCAATACATGACGGCGTTCGACTTCCGCGTTTCGATGACCATGCAGCTTTGCTATTACGGCAACGCTTACGCCTTGATCGAGCGCAACAGCGTCGGCGACGTGATAAGCCTCGTTCCCCTCATGTCGGTAAACATGGATGTCCGACTCGAAGGGAAGCGAGTTGTCTACCGGTACCGCCGTGACAACGAATATGCCGACTTCAAACAGGGTGAAATTTTCCACCTCAAGGGATTTGGATTCAACGGACTGGTCGGTCTTTCGCCTATCGCATTTGCCGCCAAGACCGCCGGCGTAGCGGTGGCGATGGAGGATCAGCAGCGCGACTTCTACGCTAATGGTGCGAAGTCTCCCCAGTTGCTGATGACGGGTGAGGGGAAGGTTCTCAACAAGGACCAGCGAGCCCAGGTTGAGGAAAATTTCAAGGAGATATCCGGCGGCCCAGTCAAGAAACGACTGTGGATTCTGGAGGGTGGTTTCACGACGCAAGCCATCGGTGTGAGCCCGCAAGACGCTGAAACAATGGCTGCAAGGAAATTTCAAGTTAGCGAACTTGCGAGATTCTTTGGTGTGCCACCGCACCTGGTGGGCGATGTTGAAAAGTCCACAAGCTGGGGGTCAGGCATTGAGCAGCAAAACCTCGGGTTTCTTCAGTACGCACTCGATCCCTACTTGGAAATTTGGGAAGGCTGCATTCTTCGCTGGCTTGTAAAGCCCCAAGACCTGGGCGTGATACACGCCGAGCACAACCGCGACGGCCTGCTGAGTGGTGATTCCACTGCCCGGGCGAATTACATGAAGACTTTGGTAGACACCGGCCTTCTCACGATCAACGAGGGAAGACGGGTGAACAACCGGCCTCCAGTGCCAGGCGGTGATGTTGCGACCCGTCAATCACAAAACGTACCGCTTACCCAACTCGGCCAAACGAACCCCGCACCCAGCGGGGTTTAGTTTTTCTGGAGCTACCCAATGTCCAATATTCAAAAGACCTTGGCCTTTGATCAGGTCGAGATCAAGTTCGATTCGTCTGGAAAAACGGGGACGTTCGAGGGCTACGCGAGTGTCTTCGTCGTGGTCGACAGCGATGGCGACATCATCATGCCTGGCGCTTTCAAAAAAGCGCTATCAAGTCAAAGCCGCCAGGTTGGAATGTTCTTCAACCATCGCACCTGGGAGCTTCCGGTAGGCAAATGGCTGTCGCTGGAGGAGGACAGCAAGGGCCTGCTTACCCGTGGCGAATTGACCCCGGGGCTATCGATGTCTACCGATCTACGCGCCGCTATGGAGCACAAGACGGTTGAAGGGATGTCTGTTGGATTCACGGTCCTGAAGGACGGCTTCGACCTGATCGGCACCGGGCGAGCCTTCAAAAATGTGCAAGCCCTGCGTGAGATCAGTATCTGCACCTTCCCAGCCAATGAGCAGGCAACCGTCGAGTCTATGAAGAGCCTGGAGTCGATCACCACTATTCGCGATGTAGAGCACTGGCTGAGGGATTCGGCCGGACTTTCTAAGTCGCAAGCCCTGGGCTTCATTGCCCGGATCAAGTCCGCAGTTCGGAGCGATTCCGAAGGTGGCGAAATCACCGCGATTCTCAATCGCCTCAAAACCTTCCCAACTGTAGGAAACTGAACCATGTCCGAATTGGCCCAGATCCAAAAGGCAATCGAAGACGCGCAAACGAACATGACCCAACTGTTCGAGGCGCAGAAGAAGGAAATCACCGAGACCGGCGCGATCAGCAAAAAACTGCAAACCGACCTCCAAACCGTTCAAGAAGAACTGACCAAGTCCGGAACCCGACTGTTCGACCTCGAGCAGAAGCTGGCTAGCGGAAACCTGGACAACCCCGAAACCAAAAAGTCATTCGCCGAGCAGACCGCGCTCGATCTGCAGAAGTCCTGGGATGGCAAGTCGTCTGGTAAAGTCGACGTCAAAAGCTTCAACAAGCAACTCGGCAGTGGTGCTGGTTCTGCCGGCGCTTTGATTGAGCCTCAACGCAACGCCGGCATCTTGATGCCAGGCCTGCGCCGCCTGACCATCCGTGATCTGTTGGCCCAAGGCCGCATCAGTTCGAACTCCCTGGAATATGTTCGCGAGAACGTCTTCACCAACAGCGCCGCGCCGGTAGCGGAAGGCACACTGAAGCCAGAGTCCAATCTGACCTTCACCAAGGAAACAGCGAACGTCAAAACCATTGCCCACTGGATCCAGGCTTCCCGCCAGGTCATGGACGATGCGCCGATGCTCGAATCCTACGTCAACAACCGTCTTCTGTTCGGTCTGGCCCTGGTTGAAGAAGGCCAGTTGCTGAACGGTGATGGTACCGGCGACAACCTCATTGGGCTGAACACGGTCGCAGCCGCATACGACGCGACCCTCAACGTCACCGGTGACACTCGTGCGGACAAGATCGCGCATGCGATTTTCCAGACCAGCGAGTCCGAGTTTGAAGCCTCCGGCATTATCCTCAATCCTCGCGACTGGCACGCGATCGCGCTGCTGAAAGATGCTGATGGCCGTTACATCTTCGGTGGCCCGGCTGCGTTCGCTGCGAAGGTCATGTGGGGGTTGCCGGTCGTAGCGACCAAAGCCCAGGCCTTGGGCACTTTCACGGTCGGCGGCTTCGACCTGGCTTCACAAGTCTGGGACCGTATGGATGCAACCGTTGAGGTTAGCCGAGAAGATCGTGACAACTTCGTCAAGAACATGTTGACCATTCTCTGTGAAGAGCGTCTGGCCCTGGCTCACTACCGGCCAACCGCGATCATCACCGGTCCTTTCGCCACCGCACCGTAACCGAGGCCGGGGCAGGCAACTGCCCCGATTGAGCCATGATTAAGATTCGCGCGCTGCGCCAGTTTTCGCACTATCACGCTGGGAACTTCGATCAGTTCGAGGAAAGGTCCGTATCGGATGAGATCGCTCAAGCCTTGGTAGGCATGGAGTTGGCTGAGGAGGTCGAGCCCCCGGCTAAGTCCGCAACCGAAGCACCCAAAAAAACAGGCGGTAGAAAATGAGCATCCCCGTCACCGATCTACTGCCGATCGCTTTGATGCGCAAGCATCTGCGCGTCGACCATGAAGACGATGACGACCTGATCGAGCTCTACGCTGAGTCCGCCCTGGCTTGGGCGCTATGGTATTGCGACAACCCTGCACTTAAGTTGGTGACGGACT
This sequence comes from Pseudomonas sp. CG7, assembly GCF_023701885.1. Taxonomy (NCBI): domain Bacteria; kingdom Pseudomonadati; phylum Pseudomonadota; class Gammaproteobacteria; order Pseudomonadales; family Pseudomonadaceae; genus Pseudomonas; species Pseudomonas sp. CG7. Next base: position 41,411 of record NZ_JABAEE010000021.1, read on the forward strand.
TCCCGGCTTCCTTCAAATCAGCGCTTTTGCTGCTGCTGGGGGAGTCCTACGCGAATCGTGAAGCGGTTGCGGTCGGCACCACTGCCGCTGCACTTCATCCGGCCGTTGATTCGCTTCTGTGGGCTTCAAGGAACTGGCGTGGCGTGCTAGATCCTGAGCCCGAGGAGATACCATGAGAGCTGGCAATCTGCGTCATCGAGTCGAACTGCAACGTGCGGTGTTCACGCAGGAACCGGTGAGTGGTGAAATGATCCCAAGCTGGGACCTCGTCGCCGAAGTCTATGCATCGATTGAAGCGCTGTCAGCTCGTGACTTCATTGCTGCTGCCGCAGCTCAGTCGAAAATAACAGCCAGGGTTGTTATTCGGCATCGAACTGATGTCGATGCGACCATGAGGATTCTTCATCGCACCAAAATTTACAAAATTGAAGGGGTTTTGGCAGATCCCAAAAGCGGGCTCGACTATCTGACGCTGCCCTGCAGTGAAGGGGTGAACGATGGCTGATAGCGTGGAGTTCAGCATCACCGGTTTAGATTCTTTGCTCGGCAAGCTCGAAGCGATCACTTATGACCTCAAGCGCAAAGGTGGTCGATCAGCTTTACGCAAGGCCGCGCAATTGGTCGCCAATAAGGCAAAGGAGGCCGCCGAGAAGTTGGACGACTCGGCTACAGGCAGGTCTATCGCTAAAAATATTGCTCTTCGCTGGAATGGCAGATTGTTCAAGCAAACCGGCGACCTGGGTTTTCGGGTCGGCGTTCTGCACGGCGCTGTGCTTCCCAAGAAAGGGGTCACGCCTGACCTATCAGTTAATGGGCCAACCCCTCACTGGAGACTTCTGGAGTTCGGTACCGAAAAAATGCAGGCCTCGCCATTTATGCGGAAGGCCCTCGCTGACAACATCAGCGCGGTAACCGACACATTCGTCACTGAGTACGAGAAAGCAATCGACCGAGCGATCAAGCGCGCAGCGAAGAAGGCGGGCCCATGAAGTACCCACCCATTTTCCAAGTGGCGGCGGCCGACCCGGCTGTGACCGCGCTGCTCGGTGTAAGCCCGACCCGGCTCTACCTGTTCGGGCTGGCGCCGGATAGCCCTCCCGGCACGTACTGCGTCTGGCAGGTCATCAACGGCTCGCCGGATAACTATCTGGCCGGGCGCCCGGACGTCGAGATCCACGCGCTACAGATCGATATCTACGCAGCTACAGCAGCTGAGGCTCGCGCCGCGGGACAGGCGCTGGAGTATGCCGTGGAACTGTCCGCCTCGGTCTCCAGCTACAACGGAGAGCACCGAGACACCGAAACAGGCCGATACCGCTACAGCTTCAGTGTGGACTGGATCGTCCGCCGATAACCCAACCCAGAAACCAGCCCGCCGAGTGCGGGTTTTTTTATGCCCGACATTTGGAGAACGCCATGTCGATCCTTTCCCAAGGAACCCAGATTTACGCACTCGTCCCGCCTGTTTCCGGCACTGGCCCCAAAACCGTGCTCGCCATCGAATGCGCAACCGCATTCAGCCCGGGCGGTTCGCCAGCGGACCAGATCGAGGACACTTGCCTGGAGGACAAAGACCGCAGCTACAAGAAAGGTCTCCGCACCCCTGGGCAGGCCTCGCTTACGGTCAACGCCGACCCGAACAACGCCAGCCACATTCGCCTGCACCAGCTTTCCGAAGCCGACGGCGACACCACCATCGATTGGGCTGTGGGTTGGTCTGACGGCACCGCCGCGCCGACGCTCGCGCCTGCTGGTGCCGTTGACGCTGTGTTGATCGCCAATGGCGGTACCGGCTACACGACCGCGCCTACCATCGCGTTGACCGGTGGCGGTGGTTCGGGTGCGACTGCTACCGCGACGATCGAGGGTGGATCCGTCACTGGCGTGACCATTACCAATCCGGGAACCGGTTACACCAGCTCGCCAAGCGTGGGCTTCACCGGTGGCGCCGGTACGGGGGCGGTGGCCACCGCAGAAATCAACACCACCGAAGGCTTCAATCTCCCAAACTCGCGGACCTGGTTCACATTTCGTGGCTACGTCTCCGACTTCCCGTTCGACTTCGCAGCCAACGCCGTGGTCAGTACCGCCGCCACCATCCAGCGTTCGGGCGGTTCCGCCTGGATCCGCAAGACCAGCGCTTAAGGGGGTTCGATGAAACTGACACTCGAAAGCCTTAAGTCGGTCGGCGCCTTCACCGGCCGACCGGTTGAGAAGGAAATCAAATGGTCGCAGGGCGATGAAGAGCTCACGGCCACCGTCTTCATCCGTCCGCTTGGCTATCAGGCAGCAATCAGCGATGTGACGGCTTTGAACGGAAAGCACGACAGCTTTGCCGGGCGCATAGCCGCAAGCGTGTGCGATGAAAACGGGGCTGCCGTTTTCGCCGTCGGCGATATCACCGGTGATGCAGATCCCCAGCGAGGGGCGCTGGACGGTCGCCTGACTGTGGCATTGTTGGCTGCAATCTATGAGGTCAACAACCTGGGAAAGACGACGAGCTCGACGGACTCGAAGAGCTCTGGCACGAGCTCGCCATCACCTTCGGTTGCACGGTCGCGGAAGCGCAAGAGCGGTTGAGCCTTAGGGAGTTCAACCGCTGGCTCAGGTACCGCAGGGAACGCGGTTCGCTGAACGTTGGGTTTAGGGTAGAAAGGAGCGTATCCATATTAACGTCTATCTACGCCAATCGGCACAGTAAGGATGGTGGATTCAAGCCGGCGGACTTCATCGCGCACGAACGGGATCGTGAGATCGCCCTGAATGAGGCGATGGAAGCGTGGTCATGACACTGATAAAGTGTTTCGATCAATCTTTCTAGGGCTGTGCGCATCTCACCTCTGATAGCGCACAGACTGCTCAGCCGACGAGATGGAGTTCAATATGAGAAAGATGTTGTTAGGGTTCGGTTTTTCATTATGTCTGTTGCCGTTTGCTGTTGAGGCTCAGAAGCTCGTCGATTATCCAGAGTGGCAGTATGCAAATGTACTCTATGAGGGGGTGTTCACTTGCAAACTCAAAAGCGACAATTCCAGAGCAGCGACTAATCTGGGCTCGGCGCATCAGGACAGGGCGCGCAGCGAGTATATGCAGTGCCATAAAGAATTTTCAGAAAAGGCGCAAGAGGGCCTTCCGAAAGCAGTGAAGGCCGCTCGCACAGAATCGGTTAAAACCGCGATAAAAGATCTTTACACGGCTTGGGGAGTCTACTTCGACAACCTTTCAGGGCCCGGGTCCGCTGTCGCTAAGAACAGCTACGAAACCGCTAGGAACAGGCTTAAAACGGAACTGATTGCGCAGTAACTAGCGAAATCCAAAAGCCGCCCGATGGGCGGCTTTTTTTTGGGCGGAGAAATGATGGCAAGTAAATCATTAGGGACCCTGACACTGGATCTCGTTGCCAAGCTTGGTGGTTTTACCGGGCCTCTCGACCAAGCTGGTCGCAGCGCAAAAAAGTGGCAGCAGGACACAGAGAAGAGCGCTAAAGCTGTGGGTGCTGCAATAGGCGCGGGTGCCGTTGCCGCCGCAGGCGCATTGGCAGCCTTAACCCTGAGCACCGTCAACGCCAGCGAGGAAATATCCAGATTTGCTGCCGTTTCCAATACCAGCACGACTGAATTTCAGAAGCTTGCCGCTGGAGCTGGCGCAGTTGGCATCAGCCAAGAGAAGCTGGCCGACATTTTCAAAGATGTGAACGACAAGGTTGGCGACTTTCTCAACACGGGGGGAGGTGAACTTAAGGACTTTTTCACAAGTGTCGCTCCTCTGGTGGGCGTTACAGCCGAGCAGTTCAGAAAGCTATCAGGTCCCGAGGCATTGCAGTTATACGTGTCGAGCTTGGAGAAAGCTGGAGCCAGCCAGGCGGATATGACGTTTTATCTGGAGGCCATAGCCAACGATGCAACATTATTGCTTCCGCTGATGAGGAACAACGCTGCAGGTTTCAAGGCCTTCGGGGACGCTGCAGCTGAAGCAGGCGCAGTCCTCGACGAGAAAACCATCAGGGCAGCCAAGGAAATGAGCGCGGCAACATGGCTCGCTGAGCAGTCCTTCGCCGGCCTAAAGAATCAGATCGTTAGTGCGCTACTGCCCACGCTGTCGAATTTCGCTACAGAGCTCAACGTTACCTCTGCCAATGGATTGCTTGGGGCTGAGGTGGCGAAAGATCTGGCTGAGAGTTTTAGCGGCTTGGCCAAATTTGCAATAGGAGCCGTTGCTGGTATTCAGTTGTTGGCGAAGGGCATCAAGACGCTATCGGATCTAGACGATGCGTCCATGAAAGATAGCTCCTATTGGGAGCGCTGGGTGCCGCCTGCGCGGATATTCCGCACGATTCAGAACTTCGACGGTGTCAAGCAGACCTTGGCGAACGCTGGGGTGCAGATGAATGATACCGCGCTGGGCTGGGCCGACCTCATGGCCTCGTTTGACAAGCCAGCGGGACAAGAGGGGACGGGGCGCGTCAAAGAGCTGGCTGACCTCCTAGAAAAGCTGCGCGCACCGCATGCGGGTACGCTCAAGGTAGTGAGCGCCGATCAACTTGCCGCCGCCAAGAAGGCAGCGCAGGACGTTGAGAATGCTGCAAAGAAAGTTAACGAGGCCTTTAAGGGGAGTGAAACTGATCTCCAACGGCAAATCGCGCTCATCAATACCTCTGCGGATGCTCAAAAGAAAGCGACTGAGGTCGACAAGCTTCGCTTCGAGATCGCATCAGGCAAGCTTGTCGGCATCAATGCCGACCAGCAGAAGCGCCTTCAAGGATTGGCCAAGGAACTGGATGCTCTCCAGAAACTAAAGCTTGCGAACGAAGAGGAAGCAAAATCTGCTGCATTCCTGGCAAGCCTGAAGGCAGCGAACGCCACGACAAAATCCGGTTTTGACATGGAGTTGGCTGGCGCAGGGATGGGCGATGAGGCCCGTGATCGGCTCCAGCAGGACCTGGCGATACAGCAGGACTACAACGACCAAATGGCCGACCTGCAGAAGCAGATGAACGCTGGGGATATCACGGCGGAGCTTTACGCAGCTGAGACCGGGATGCTCAAGGACGCCCTGACAGAGCGAATGGAGCTGCAGCACGAGTATTACGAAAGTCTTGATGCTGCCCAGTCCAACTGGATGGATGGTGTCAATGAGGCCTGGGCCAACTTCGCCGACGTGGCGACTGATCATTCGCAGATGGCAGCGGACATGACCTCGACAGCCCTGGGTAGTGCGAGCAGCAATCTGGGGACATTCTTTTCTGATGTCGCAACAGGTGCTGAGGATGCGGGGGACGCTCTCGGCGATATGATTGCCGGCTTCGGGAAGTCAATGGTCAACGCTCTTTCCGACATGGCTGCGCAATGGCTGGTGTACCAGGCGGTCCAGTTGATTGTTGGCAAGACCACACAAAGTGCCGCTGGCCTCGCTATGGTCGCGACCGCCCAGGCGACATCAGCTCAGGCTGCTCTGGCGGCCTATGCATCTACCGCTGCCATTCCTATCGTTGGTCCGGCGCTGGCCCCAGGGGCTGCTCTGGCTGCCCAGACTGCAACCATTCCAATGGTGGCGGCAGTATCAAGCGCCGCGCGCGCCGGTATGGCCCACGATGGCAGCGACGCGGTCCCAGAAACCGGCACTTGGCTCCTTGAAAAGGGTGAGCGGGTAACCACCGCCGAGACCAGTGCCAAGCTGGACCGCACACTTGAGAGGATCAATTCGGCAGATGGCATGGCTTCCAGCGGAAGTGCCTCGATCAGCATCAGCGCCCCGATCACGGTCCAGGCGCAGAAGGGCATGAGCGATAAGGAAGCCCAGCAACAGGGCGAATTAATGGGCCAGGCATTCACCGCCGAGGTTATCCGCATCATTCAAGGCGAGACGTTGCAAGGCGGCGTTCTCTGGAGGCGTGTGTGATGGCTGAAACCTTCACTTACTGCATCCGTGTTGGTGCGGACGGCGATATTTCCCAGCGGACCTGGGAGAACGAGTTTGGCGATGGATACACCCAGGCCGGCGGGATCGGGATCAACACGAAGTCGCAATCCTGGGATATCAGCGCCGTGGGCCGATTGGTTGCGGGCGATGATCTGCTGGGCATCCGTGATTTCCTCGATCGCCACGAGGGCTACAAGTCGTTTCTCTGGACGCCGCCTGGCGGATCCCAGGGCAGATACAGCGCCAACGGCTACAAGCTGACAGCCGGAGGCGCCGGAATTTTCACTTTGTCTGCCACCTTCAAACAGGTCTACAGGCCCTGATCCACCCCGACCACCAGCCCCGCCCCGTGCGGGGTTTGTTGTTTCTGGAGTCCCATGAATTACAACGCCGATATTCAAAAGCTCGAGCCTGGCAACCAGATCCGGCTGTTCGAGCTCGACGCCACCCGCCTGGGCGCCAACTTGTGGCGATTCCACGGCCACGCCCAGGAGGGCGACAGCATCTGGCAGGGGCAGCTGTATTCGCCACTCCAGATCACTGCGAAGGGATTCGACATCCGCGGCGAGGGTCGGCCGGCCTCGCCAACCCTGCAAATCGCCAACGCGCTGGGCGGTGTGCGGGGCGCGCGCACGGCGCTGTGCTTGCAGTTCCGCGACCTGGCGGGCGCCAAGTTCACCGTCATTGAAACGTTCCGGCACTACCTGGACGCTGCCAATTTCCCTGACGGCAACCCCACGGCCAGCAACCAGAGCCGGCGAAACCTCTGGTACATCGAGCAGAAGACGGAAGAGTCGTTCGACTCGCTGACCTTCTCGATGTCCAGCCCCACGGACATGGAAGGGCAGATGCTGCCCAGCCAGCAGATCACCAAGCTGTGCCGGTGGGCGTGTCGTGGCGGTTATCGCGGCGAGGCCTGTGCCTACACCGGCACCACTATGTTCACCAAAAAGAATGAGCCCACCGACAACCCGGCGCTGGACCAGTGCGGCGGGTGGTGGAGTAGCTGCAAGTTGCGCGGCAACACACGTCGGTTTGGCGGCTCCATGGGCGCAAGCCTGATCGCAAGTTCGAGGTAACCCATGCGTATCAACCAGAAGTTGCAGGACGAGATCCGCGCCCACGCCGCGCAAGCCTACCCGGCTGAAGCGTGCGGCCTGTTGGTGAAGACTGAAGCGGGCCGCCAATACGTGCCGTGCGCCAACCGGGCGAAGTCGGAGCGGGAATACTTCCAGATCGACGAGCGCGACCAGGCGGCGGCCGAAGATCTCGGCGAAGTGCTGGCGATCATCCATAGCCACCCAGACAAAGCGCCGACGCCGAGCATGGCCGACCGCGTGAGTTGTGAGCTGCACGAGTTGCCATGGGGCAGTGTTGGCTGGCCGGGCGGCGAGTTTGCTTGGGTCAAGCCCGCGGGCTTCCAGGCGCCGCTGTTGGGCCGGGATTTCTCCCATGGCCTGCTGGACTGCTGGGGCGCCTGCCGCGATTGGTACGCCCGCGAGGCTGGCCTGCAGCTACCGAACTTCGAACGTCAAGACCTGTGGTGGGAAGACGAAGGCGGCCCGAGCCTGTACGAGGACAACTTCAAGGCCACAGGCTTCTACCAGGTGGAGACGGCGCAACGTGGCGACATGCTGGTGCTCCAGGTGCCGACCCCGGGTCGGTCGTGTTTCCACCCGAACCATGCGGCGATCTACCTGGGCGATGACCCGTCACTGCACAGCGAGCCAGCGGCCGCTCTGGGCGGCTCGGGGCCGTTCATCTACCACCACATGCCCGGGCGCCTGGCCAGTCGCGAGGTATACGGCTGGTCCATGGCTAACCGGGTGAAATTGATCCTGCGCCATAAGGACTACCGCCCATGACGATGACGACCATCAAGCTGGGCGGCGTACTAGGTAAGCGCTTCGGCCGCCAGTACCGGCTGGACCTGCACGGCTTCCGGGATGCGATGAACGCGCTGTGTGTGATGAAGCCAGGCTTCGAGAAGTTCCTGCGCACCGCCGAAGAGCGTGGCCTGGTGTTCGCTGTCTTCATCGACGAGAGAAACATCGGCGAGCAAGAGCTGGACCTGAAAGGCGCGGGCGCCGAAGTCATCCGGATCATGCCCATCATCCAGGGCAGCAAGTCGGCGGGCATCTTCCAGACGATTCTGGGCGTAGCGCTGATCGTGGCCGGCCTCTTCACTGGCGGCACGACCACCGGCCTTGGCATGGGTTTGCTCGTCGCCGGCGCTGGCGTCGCGCTGGGCGGCGTGGTGCAGATGCTGTCACCAACCACGAAGGTCAACACGGCCGACAAGAACGAAGACGGCAACAACCCCAGCTACGGCTTTGGCTCGGCGGTGACAACCATTGCCCAAGGCAACCCCTACCCGTTGCTCTACGGGGAGCGGGAGATAGGCGGTGCCGTGGAGTCAGGGGGCATCTACACCCAGGACAACATCTGATTTTTCGGAAACACCCAACCCGCTTCGGCGGGTTTTTGCATTTTTGGAGGAGCGCATGGGCGCAGTTGCGAGAAAGACCAGGGCTGTCAGAGGGGCAAAGGGCGGCCAGTCGAAACCGAAGCAGCCAAGCATCGCGTCGAACAGCGTTCCGTCCCTGGCCACAGCCAGGCTCGTGTACATCTGGAGCTGGGGGCCCATCGTTGGCCCGGTTGACGGTCTGCGCTCCGTGCGGCTCGACGGCACACCCATCCAGGCCCAGGACGGCACGATCAACTACCCAGGCGTGAAATGGCAGTTCCGTTCCGGCGAGCTGAACCAGGAGCGCCTGGCGGGCGTCACCGAGTCGAGCAACGAAATTGCCGTTGGCCAGGAGTTGCGCACCACCACCCCGTGGCTGCACAGCATCAACAACTCCATGATCGATGCGGCACGGGTGCGCCTCAGTTGGCCCACGCTGCAACGTCAGGATGCCAGCGGCAACATCAACGGCGTCCGGATTGAATACGCCGTGGATGTTTCGACCGATAACGGGCCCTATGTCACGGTGCTGACATCGTTCGTCGACCGCAAGAACGTCACCAAATACGAGCGCTCCCATCGGATCGAGTTGCCCGACGGCAGCCAATGGACTTTGCGCGCTCGCCGCCTCACGCCGGAGGCTAACAGCTCTCTGGTGCAGGACAGCATGTTCGTCGAGGCGGTGGCCGAGCTGGTCGACAGCGACCAGGAGTACCCACTGACGTCGGTTGGCTGCATCGAGTACGACGCCCAGCAGTTCGGCGGCGATATCGCCAAGATCGCGGTGTTGATGCGCGGCCGCATCGTGCGCGTGCCGACCAACTACAACCCCGAGACCCGGACCTACGCCACCGCTGGCGCCGGTACCAGCGGCGGGATATGGGACGGCACCTTCAAAGAGGCCTACACCAATAACCCTGCCTGGGTCTTCTATGACCTAGTGCTGCACCCATATTACGGCTTGGGCGAGCGTATCGACGCGACCATGGTGGATCGCTGGTCCCTTTACCGTATTGCGCAGTACTGCGACCAGATGGTCCCGGACGGCAAGGGCGGCCAGGAGCCGCGCTTCACCTGCAACCTTTATTTCCAGAAGCAGGCCGAGGCCTATGCCGTGCTCCAGGACCTGGCCTCGATCTTCCACGGGATGGCCTACTGGGACGGCAGCCAGATCGTCGTCAATGCCGATATGCCTGGCGATCCAGTTTTCAGCTATAGCCCATCGCAGATCCTCAACAACGGTGCCATCAAGTACGACGGCACGCGCTGGCGTGATCGCCACACCGTAGCGATGGTGTCCTGGGACAACCCTGACCAAGGCTTCGAAACCGACAAGGAGCCGGTGTTCGATAATGAGGCGCTGAGCGAGCTGGGTTCTGTGCGAGAACTGGGCGTCGAGGCGATCGGTTCTACCTCTCTGGGCCAGACCCAGCGCGCTGGTCAGTGGGCGCTGATGACCGAGCAACTGCAAACCCGGGGCGCTACGTTCCGGGTAGGCCTGGACGGCGGCATTCCAAAGCCCGGCCAGATCATTGCCGTTGGCGATCCAATGCTTGCCGGCCGGGCGAATGGTGGGCGTGTCTCGGCCGTCGCTGGCAAGGTCGTGACGCTCGACCGTGACGTTGTCATCCCGACCGGTGCGCGCCTCTACCTCAACCTGCCCAGCGGCAAGTCCGAGGCCCGTGTCATCAGCTCGGTGGCTGGCCGGGCCGTGACCGTGGCGGCGAACTACAGCGAGGTGCCCGAGCCAGAATGCGGTTGGGTGATCGACTTCGACGACCTGAAGGTCATGCAGTTCTACGTGCGCAACGTCACCCGGCCTGAGTGGCACCAGTACCAACTGGAGGTGATCCAGCACGAGCCGAGCAAATTCGACTTCATCGATAACGGTGCCGTGGTTGATCCCCGGCCGATCAGCGGCGTCCCGATCGGCACGCAGGACGCGCCTGCCCGGGTGCTGATCAGCCAGCACGTGGTCATTGAGCAGGGCATCGCCGTCACGGCCATGACCATTGCCTGGGATGCGGCGCCTGGTGCTGTGGGTGATGACGTCGAATGGCGGTGGGGCGCCCGGGAGTGGATCAAGGTCCCGCGCACGAGCGAACTGTTGGTGGACGTCCGTGGCATGTACTCCGGCCAGTACTTGGCCCGGGTGCGCGCGGTCAGTGCCATGAACGTCTCGTCGATCCCAACCTCGTCGGTGCTGTCCGACCTGGAGGGCAAGACCGGCCTGCCGCCGGCAGTAACCCACCTGACGGCGACCTCACTGCTGTTCGGCATCGGCCTCAAGTGGGGATTCCCTGCTGGCGCCGAGGACACCCAGCGGACAGAGGTCTGGTATGGCCCGACCAACGTCCTGGAGAACGCCACGAAGCTGGCCGACCTGGCGTATCCCCAGAGCGACTACAACCTGCAAAGCCTGCTGGCCGGGGCCTCGTTCTTCTTCTGGGCGCGCCTGGTGGACCGTACCGGGAACATCGGCCCATGGTATCCAGTCGGCAATGGTGTGTTGGGCCAGGCCAGCTCGAACGCTGGGCCGATACTCGACCTGATCGCCGGGCAGATTGGCGAAACCGAGCTCAGCGAAGAGCTGTTGACCGAAATCGAGAAGATCCCAGGCCTCCAGGCCCAGATCGATGCGCTCGACGACATCCTGCTCTATGACCCTGCCAAGACCTATATCAAAAACGACATCGTTCGTCAGGGACAGCGGCTGTATCAGGCCAAGGGGCCTGTACCGATCAACACGGCGCCGCCAAACACCACCTACTGGCTCGATGTGGGGCAGTCGGTCGAGACGGCCAACGGCCTCGCGCAGCAGGTGGCCACCAATACCGCTGACATCACGGAGATCGACGGCGTTGTCACCGCCCAGGCCACGGCCTTCGAAGCGCTGAGGGCGTCGTACCGTGATGACAACGGGGAAGGAGAACTGGCCGACGCTATCAAGGGCTGGACCAGCACGGCGGCAATCGCCCAGGAAGCCAGCGTTAGCGCCTCGGAAAGGGAGGCGACAGCCCGCCGACTGGTGACCCTTGATGCTCAGATCGGCACGAACGCTGCAAACCTGACCACCCTGGAGGAGGTGGTATCGACGAACGAATCGGCCACCGCAACAAAGGTCGAGCAACTGTTTGCAACTGTCGGTTCGAACACCGCAGCCATTCAGCAGACATCGGAGGCCTATGCCGACACCAGCGGCAAGCTGAACACTATGTGGTCGGTGAAGATGCAGGTGAATGCGAACGGGCAGTATGTTTTCTCGCATATCGGTCTTGGTATTGAAAACGTCGGCGGAATTCTGCAAAGCCAGTTCCTGGTGAGCGCGGATCGTTTCGCCATCGTGAACACCTTAGCCGGCGGCGCCATCTCGGTTCCGTTCGCAGTCCAAGGTGGCCAGGTATTCATGAACTCGGCCTTTATCCAGGACGGCAGCATCACGATGCTGAAGATCGGGCAGTACCTGCAGTCGGACAACTATGTTGCCGGCTCGCAGGGCTGGCGGCTGGATAAGGCCGGAAATCTGGAGGTCAACGGCCCAGCACCTGGTGGCGGACGCCTGACCATGACCAACCGTGCGATCAAGGTCTATGACCAGAACGGCGTCAAACGTGTTCAGCTTGGAGATCTTTCAGCATGAGTTATGGGTTGGAGGCCTGGGATGAAAACAGCAACGCCACGCTCGATCCATCGTCGTTCACAATGCGTGTTGTATACAGCGGAATTGTGACTGGATCGAACGCTGCTACTTATCAAACCATATCAGTCCCAGGAATAACTCCAACGAACGGTGCCGCTTTTGTGGTGCCGATTGGTAACTATAACGTGAGTGTTGATATGCAACTTGAAACGGAGGTCATTGCCGATGCCGTTAGAGTTTATAGCTATATTCGAGGAAGACAGCAGTACAGCAACACCACAGGCTCAACCATGAGACTCATCGCCATAAGGTTCTCCTGATGTCATTCGGATTAGAGTTCACAAACGACAGTAATGTCGTAACTGTTGATTCTGAGTTTACGCGACTGGTTGTGTTGGCAAAGGGCACATATCAACCGACTCAAGAGTCTGGGCTGGGTTCGGTTACCTCGTTCCCAAGAACAATCACAAGCCAGGAGCCTCCCCTTGTCTTTGTCAGGCCTTCGGGAAGCAGTGGTATCGCCGGTCTTTGCTTGATGCGTGTTATAGGGTCGCCGGGGGCTTGGACTGGGTTCTACGTCCGAGCCTATAACGAGAATACTCTTCAGCCAAATGGTGCCTACTTTGCTTGTGGGTTTGCCGCTACAGCCTTGGCTGATTTTGGTATGCGACTGTGGGATGGAAGCTCAAAGCTGTTATTCGATAGCGGCACCCCGTACGCTAGGTTTACTCAGTCTTTCCAGAATTGGACCTATGTTAAAACGGATTACACGGATCAAGGCGTTCCTAGAAATTACTATCGAGTACCGTTCAACTTCCCTGCCGGGGAATACATGCTGATTAACAGCTTCAGCATGCCAATGCTAAATGATGGAGTTCAAAGTCGGGCTCTGTACTGCTGGTGGGATTTCTCCGGAGGAAATCTGTACGCGCTTACGGTAGGTCTTGCAAATCCATTCGCGTTCTTTCTCCCCGCCGTATTCGCAAAACTCTAAAGGATAACTTCCTATGCCCTGGTATAAAACGGGGACGGTTAACGTCACCCTGAATTCCAATGCCGTTACAGGTGTTGGTACCGCCTTTATTGCGAATTGCCGCGTCGGCGATGCCTTTCGCGGCCCTGATGGGCGGTGGTATGAAGTCACCAACGCCTCCAGCAACACGTCTCTCTCCATCTCCCCTGCGTACCTCGGCCCGACGGCATCCGGTGGGAGCTACGCCTTGGCGCCTATGCAAGGGTACGTCAAGGATTCTGCGGACGCGCTGAGGGACATCGTCAACACCTACGGCTCCCAGCTCGCCGCGCTAAAGACGACAGGCAATTACGACATCCTTCCGGTCAGCAAGGGAGGGACCGGCGGGGAGAATATCACCGATGCCCAGATCGGGCTGGGCCTGGTCCCCCAAACCAGTACCAGTGATTCCACTGTCGGTCGCTTAATGCTCAATGGCGCCCATGGCTGGGGCAGCGCCGTGACTTTGCCGGTTATGCCTACGCTGCTCGCGCACCTTCCATCGGGGCTGTATCGAGGAGTGGGCGGGACCACTGTCGGTGCCCCCTTCAGCACCGCGACCGGCTTTATGGCCTTTGCCAAACGCTACTCCACCACTGACACTTTCTATACGATCTTCGCGGCTTCGGTTGGTCGAATTTTCGAAGGGTGGTACACCACGGGCGCCGGTTCGATTGATTGGTTTGAGGTGTTCACGACCAAGAACTCCGTGGGCGCGGTATCGCAAACGGGTGGGATTCCTACAGGGGCGCTTCTTCAGCGGGGTACCACCACCACGGGAACGTTTTCTAAATATGCCTGCGGCACTCTAATTTGCTCGGGCTGGTCGACCACTGCGGTTACAACAACCACTTCTGCCGGTGGCGTTTTCATCGCGTCCGCCACCAGCAGCTTCACTTATCCGCACGCGTTCAGTTCGCCTCCGGTCTGCAGCGATGCTTCACGATTCCAAATGTCGGGAGGCCCCGCGGCTGGATCGAGTCGAGGCTGGGGCTCCGTCGGAGCTGTTAGCGCCTCGTCAGTCACACTCGTGGTGTACGGCCATGCGTCGAACTCGGCGATGTATCCGGGCTATTTGGCTCACGGGAGATGGTACGAATGAAGATTGAACTGATGCCGCAGGTCGGTAACGCACTGTTCACGGTGGTGAAAAGCGGCGACACGCTGATCATCAATGATGTGCGCTTTGATCTATCCCAAGTTGAGGATGGTGACACGTTGCCGCACGGATCCATCGATTCGATATGGTTCGCTGGTGATATAACCCGCCAGACCGGGGAGCTAAACATCAGCCTGCTATTTCCGATTCCGTCGAACTATAGCCAGGAACAGGCATTTCCAAATCCGTTGTGGAGCGTTGCCGATGGCTTGGTGGTGTTCCCGCCTCCGAAGATGCCGGCCGGCGAGCTTTACGTTCCGCCCAAGCCCGATCTTGATGCTCAGATTGTGGAAGGCACAATCGATTGGACCAAGCTGGTTACCAGGGCCATGAAGGCCGCCGCGTTGTTGGATCAGCAGTTTGCCGAGGTCAAAGCTGAACTTGCCTCCAAGAGCGCCGCCGCAGTTGTACAAATCGCCCGCATCCAAGATCGCATCGACACTTTGGGATATGGGATCGAGATTGGCGAGGCGACACCTGAAGAGGAGGCAGAGCAGGCCGCGCTGGTTGCTCCGCTGAAAGCCTGGAAGGTCTACAAGTACGCCCTGGGCAAAGTGACCACGCAGCCCGGATGGTTTGAATCACCAGTATGGCCGGCCGAGCCGCCCGTCCCTGAAATCATAGCGGCGCCTATGTTGGTAACCGCTGATTCAATCTGCCCGTCACTGACCACCGCAACCCGCCATCGAGCGGGATTTTTTTGCCTGGAGAAAAGTTATGACCGCAACCGAGAAGGACCGCGACATCCTCGCGCGCACGCTGTGGGGCGAAGCCCGTGGCGAGAGTTTCGCCGGCCAGGTGGCCGTGGCCTGTGTTATCCGTAACCGTGTGAGCGACGGCAAGGCCCGGTCCTGGTGGGGCGAAGGCTACGCCGGAGTTTGCCTGAAGCCATACCAGTTCAGCTGCTGGAACAAGAACGACCCGAACTATCCCTACCTGAGCGGTGCCAAGCCGATCCCGCCGAAGCAGTTCGCCCAGGCGCAGCGTGCGGCCGACCTGGTGATCTCCGGCCAGGAGCCAGACATCACCAATGGCGCGACCCATTACTACGCGACCACGATGCCGAAGCCGCCAGCCTGGTCCAAGGACGCAACCCAGACCTTCCGCCTGGGCAACCACATCTTCTTCAAGGCCGTGCCATGAGCCCCGCCAGCCTGAAGCTGCTGATCGCCGGCATGGCCGTGGCGTTGATTCTGGCCATGAGCGCTACGTGGAAGGTGCAGGACTGGCGGTATAGCGGTCAGCTCGCCGATCAGACCAATGCGCACCTATCCGACCTTGCCAAGATCGGCAGCGCGGCCGCTGATCAGGTCCAGGCAGAGCAGGGCAAGCGGCTGGCCCTGGAGCAGCAGCTCGCCGCAGATGACCAAACCCACCACCGAGTGCTTACCGATGTCCAACGTAATCAAGATCGCCTGCGCGATCGCCTTGCCACTGCTGATTTGCGGCTGTCAGTCCTCCTCGCCGAGGATCCTGCCGGTTGCAATGGAGTGCCTGCCGCCACCGGCGCCGTCGGCGTGGTTCATGGAGCCCGTCGAGCCCAACTTGACCCAGCGCATGCTCAAAGAATTATCGCCATCACCGACACCGGCGACCGGGGGTTGATCGCGCTGCAGGCGTGCCAGGCCTACGCTAAAGAAGTGGGTCGGCGATAGGCCTGATCAGTTCGGGGCCTTGGTTGCGCACATTGCCGACGGCGCGGTCCACCTTGAACCACTCGAAGGCCTCGGCCGGCTCGCCCTGATGCAGGACTATTTGCTCTGCCCGCTCCTTTGGTGTGGCCGGATCCAGCCACTCGCGGGCCAGGTCCGGCGTCAGCACCACCGGACGGCGGTCGTGGATGTCGACCATGCCGCCCACGCTGTCGGCGGTGATGATCACAAAGCCGTCGTGCTCACCCGGCTCACGGCCACCAGCGGGGAACTGGCCGATGGACGCGCACAGGACAGGAGCCTGGTCTCGCCGACGGATCAAGTAGGGCTGCTTCTTGGGGCCGCCCTCATCGACCCACTCAAACCAGTTGTTGATAGGCGTGATTGCGCGGTTCGGCCAGATCGACCGGTAGAACGGTCCGTGGGCGACTTTCTCGACCCGGGCATTGATCGGCGCTGCCCGGTCTTTGGCCCAGGCCGGCCGCCAGCCCCAGCGCACCATATCGGCGTGTAGGACATCATCCTCCAAGTGGAAGAGGGCGAGCTGCTGCGACGGGGCGCCGTTGTACTTCTCCAGCGGCAGGTCGCCGGCGGAATTGACCAAAGCGTTGGGCATGCTCAGGGCCGCCACGAAGTCGTGGATGCCGGAGTACTGCGAGAGTCGTCCGCACATAGGCGCTATCAACCGATTGTGTTGGTAGTGGGCTCTGGCAATTTCCCACCCATGAACTCATTCAACTGCCTGTGATACTCAGAAATTAGCCGGTCCTTCGAGCAAAGCAAATAATTGGACGTCATGGTCAGGTCAGAGTTTTTCCGGCTCTCATCGTCGAGAGCGGAACTCACGGCCTTCAGCTCAGCACGGAGCCTGGCGCATTCTTTGGCCTCGGCCGCGTGCATTTCCACCAAGCCAAAAATGTCCTGGCGCGCCTTGCGTAGCTGGGTGGTCAGCTCCTGCACCTCGTTTTCCAGCATGTGACAGGAGTGCCTGTACATTTCCAGTGGTGTGGGGCAGCCCAGCCAATCGCTGGTGTCTTCGATTTCTAACGGGTCCATGACCATGCCTTGCTGATACTGTTTGGATATACAGTAATCGAGACGGCAGGATTCGAGCGATGGCGAGACGACGAGCTGTAGGATTTCGGGGGATGATCGGTCGGCAGAACGCCGGAGGCAGGGGGGACTACTGTAGGAATATCCAACGCTAAGTTGTTGATTCTTATAGGGTGATAAGACTGTTTTGAGTCACCCGATATGGGTGAACTTTCCTTTGTTTTTCATAGTGTTACACTTGCCTCACGGTCACCTTGACATGGTGGGGGTCGTTGGTTCGAGTCCAATCGCGCCTACCAAACAAAATCCGCTCTGCTGGGCGGTCTAGAAGGGCA
>NZ_JABAEE010000021.1:58744-85102 GCF_023701885.1 Pseudomonas sp. CG7
AGACATGGTGGGGGTCGTTGGATCGAGTCCAATCGCGCCTACCAAACAAAATCCGCTCTGCTGGGCGGTCTAGAAGGGCCCACCGAAAGGTGGGCCCTTTTTTGTTGGCGCACACATAAGGACATGGTCATGCGGGTTGTCACTTCCCTAACTTTTCTTGCTGTAGCACTTGCTGGTTGCTCTGGAATACCTTCAGTTCCATATGAAGAGCCTACTCAATCAGAGGGCGTGGCGCGTGTTCGCGTTATCACGAACTCCGATGTGTACGGAGATAGCGTCGTCGGTAGTTGTGCTCCTGCTACCCGGCATAAAATGGCTGAAGCCGGACGTTTCGGGCGGGACGGGACAGCGAACATCAACTATCCGCAGTATCCCCTGAAATCGGCGAGCGTTGGCGTACCGAAAAGAGTTTGGCCCAGTCTTATCCAGTACATCCCTGCGATTCGGAGGGGGGAAGGGGCTTACCAAGAGGTCGTAACCGAGTATCGCGTCAGAACGGATCTGCCATTCCAGATTGCAACCTGGGGCGCGACCATTGCGGGCAATGGCAACACTTATCGGACCTGTGGTGGCCAGGCGCTCGTCTACAAGCTGGAACCTGGGAAAGATTACGAAGCGGTGGTAGGGGTGGATGGCAGTCTAAACAAAGATGGCGAGCAAGCGCTTATTTGCATGTTGGCGGTTCTCGAACTGAGCGCGGTGCCTGGCACTTCCATTGTGGTCCCACAAAAGCTAACGCCTGCTGCGGCTCCGCAGGTGGTCTGCAAAAACTAGCAAGTACAGCCCGCCATCGAGCGGGGTTTGCGTCTAGCAGAAGCGAGAAAGCCCCGACTTAGGTCGGGGCTTTTGCGTTGCGGCGAATAAAGAGAGGGCGGTTTCAGGTTGCGCGCGAACACGTCCTGACGCAAATCAGGGGCTGTCCTCAGTTTTTACGTCCCCCAGTTTTTACGTCGGTTGGCGAGATTCGAGTGTGTGGGCTATTCCTTGGTGTTCCGACATTGGGTCAGGTCAAGGCGCGAGCCATGAGCAATCAAGCGCAAGTTGATGCCTTGGAGCACTTGCTCTCGATCGTCAAATCGAGCGAAGTAAGCACTGCGGCATACAAGACTTTCGAGAATGCACAGGCCATCACTGATGGCTAGCGCAGCCACGTGTTGCTAAGCGGCCAAGCGATCCACCCGCCAGTTTTTTCTCTCAAGGACGAGCCATGTTAACGGTCAACGAGATCCTTGTTTTCGATTGCGCCGATGAGGGCGTGGAGCAACTGGTGCGGGAGGAAAAGATCCGACGTTTCAGCAGCAAACTGCCCAGGGCGGCATTCTGGAGCACGTACGTGGCGCCACGGCTCGCCGCCGACGAATCGGCGCTGCTTCTGCCAACGTTCAATGATTGGGTAGCAGCACCCATTGCGAGCGGCAGGTCCCGCGGGCAATTCGTCTCCGTGTCTTCGAGCAGTCCGTTCGCGCCTGCCGGGCGCTTGGACGGTGCACCTACCGGTCTGGCATTGCAAAGCACACAGGAAAAAATATTCACCTCGATCGACGCGCTGATCACCGCGCTACGAGGGCATGTCGCAGCCACGGATAACAGGCAAAAAGAAGAGCGCCTGGCGCTCGATGTCCTCGCCAACGTCAAGATGTTCGAACGTTATGTGCTGGACCGATTGATAGGGAATATCCAGCGGGCTATCACCAACAGAGAACGCAACTGCCCTGAGGGCGAGTCGTACTACGGCCGCGGCGCCACACTGGATTGGACTCGGGACATTGTCGTCGCCCTCGCAAACGAGCTGCCGCTGACCCGGCTGTATAAAAAGGTCGCCGCTATCCACGACTTCTGCCGTTGCAACAGATTCAAGACGCCAAATCGAGGCACTACCCAAGGTATGCGCATCGAGAACGAGAAATACAGCCTTGCGGAGGATAACCTCTGGATCGCTAACCAGCGCAGCCTGAACAACTCCATCTGGGCAGGTAAATCCGGCTCGGCGATGGATATGGTTTACGCCGCCAAGCAAATGGGTATCGATGACGATGATAGCCTTGCCGCACTGGCGTTCTGTATTGTCGCCTTCTTTCATTTCATGCCGACCAGCCAGAGTTCGACCCACACGTACCACGAGGTCATGACCGGCGCGACGAGCGTGCATAAAGGAATCGAAACGTTCTACAAGGCTGCGGAAGTTCCCGGTGGGCAGGACGTGTTTCGCCAATTGCAAAGCCGACCCAGTCTTTGGAAACCAGACGACAGCGTCCAGCGCTGCCCCGGCTGCAATACCTCCTTTGGCGTCTTTACCCGTAAGCACCACTGTCGAGCGTGCGGCGGCATTTTTTGTGATAACTGCAGCAAAGAGACGAAGGTGGTACCAATGCCGGCTATCCGGCCGGGGAAAGCGCCCGAGACAGGGAATCTGCGCGTCTGTAAATCCTGTGCTAGCGGCTGATTGCTGCCGGAAAACGGGGCAGACCACGATAGCCCGGCCTGCGCTGGGCTTCTTGTATCTGCCTATCTGCTCTTGGCCGAATCGTAGACGCTGCTTCGTTCCCGCTTGCCGACGGTCAGCACCAGGATGACAATTCGTCCATCCTCAACGGTCATTGGCGATATCTGCCTCGGCCTCGCTGATGAGATCGTCGAGAGATACTCGAACGGGTGTTTCGTTGGCATCGAGCCGTGCCTTGACCAAGTGAACCAGTTCCAGTTCGTCCAGACGCTCAACCATCGCCTCGTACACGTTGGCAGGAACCATGTAACCCATAACGCGGTTGTGATTCAGCACGGCCACGGGCAAGCCGTTGGCGCCGCTCAGGACGGCAGAGGGGTTCTTCTTGAGTTCGGATACGCTGACGGCCACATCGGCCAGAATATTCTGCATAGATAAGACTCCGATTTAGGTCGTTAATCTGGTCTTTTGGTGCTGTGTAGGCAAGCGTTCAGCGTTCCAACCGCTCGTTCAAAGGTTGGATGGAGATTGGCTGCGCCGGACGTGTTTATTTCGGGGAAAAGGGTGGCGGAAAGGGAAAAGGGGACGGATTTTTTTGCCGCTGCTGTAAAACTGCGACGTAGGAGGTTTCTGAAAATGTTTTCAAGGGCGCTAATCAGGTCCTGAGCCCCTCGCCGGAGGTTTTCCATCGCGTTACGCTCTGGATATTTTCAGGAAAAAGATTTGGTAAAACGGTGGATAGGCGTATCGCTGGCTTGACTACCGGCTGCTCGCTGCCATGCATCGAGCCTTGATTTCACTGTATAGTATTTGAGCAATTCGATAGATTTGGTGACGTTATGACAGTAGCAGCTCAAAGCAAAGGCCCTTGGTCGGGGCCGACCATCGCCATGACTATGGTTGCGGCATGCTTGGTCATGACTGATCAAATGGCGCATGCGGAAGTAGTGCCAGCCAAACAATCAACTGCAGCAGCGAAGCGGACCCAGGCGAATGTGCAGGATCTAGTGAAATGTGTTGTTGGCGAACTGCGCAGGCTCGAAACCGACATGAGTAAATACACCAGGATTTTGTGCGAGGCAGACGTTCCAGAATGCCATCTGGAAGACCATCCTTTTGGCTTGATCGCAGACAACCTGAGGTTTGTAGAGAAGAGGCTCCGTGAAGCAGGTACTCCGGTCGGGCGCGAAAAAGAATTCAATACGCTGCTTCGAGCTGTAGCGAAGGCGCGCTCGGTCGCGGCGATGAATGATTCCCTGATACGTCAACGCACGATCGTCCCGAATGTCATCGAGAGTGATATCGACTTGGAAGGGCTGAAAACCCTGACGACCCGCAACACGCAGCGTCTGATCGATCAAATCGGATAGTGGTTATTCGAGTCGAAATCCATCCTGAATTGCAGGCTGATATCGAGTTGGCACTCGCAGCCCATCCTTTTGCACTAGACCAGATAATTAAAGATTTTACCGTCTGCATGGTTAGCAAAGGTCAGACACTTCCCAGTTATATGGGGTGTGATCAGCCATATCACGAGCCGGCAGCGGCTCGATCCGGCCAACTTCGCCATATTCATATCGCTCTACCACCCCAAACGTTCAGGGCTTCCGATCGGCAAGCCTACAGAAAATGCGACATAAAGCGGCCGCAGCTGGATGCCGCTTTAGTCTACGTACAGGGCGAGCTTTACGAAGACCGATACATGATCCTGGCATTCTTCGCGCCGTATGCGCACGACAAGGCGAAGGTCAATGCCGTGATGACTAGGCTTGGGATACTGGCAAAAAAATTCCGAGACGAAAACTGAATTATGATGAAAAACTGTTTGAGGACGCTTGGAGCTAGCCTTGCTAACAGTATAGTGATCCCCGTCGCTTGGGTATCGGGGCTTGCGACGATAGGATTCGTGTGGGGCATGATAGAGTTTTCGTCCGGTAAGCTTACCGTCGAAGGACGTCAGCTCTTCCTGGCTTCTATTTCTATTTTTTGCCTCGCTATATGGCACTTGATACGGCGCAAGAGACGAGCAAAAGCGCTTGTAGCATCCATCAACCTAAAAGAAGGCCTGAGCCTTGACGAGACTCAGCTGCTCGGTTTTCCAAGCCCCCTATTTTTTGCCTTTGACCCTTCCAACACTAAACTCGCTCAATGCCAAAGCGCCACCGGCGAGTATCAAGTTCGAGATTTCACGTGGGTAACGCGCTGGCAGTTTGAGTGGCAACAGATTGACAGCAGGGTGTCGGGTGGGGTTCTTCAAATAGTCGATGGGGCAGGCATGAGCGTTCCAGCCGACGAGATTCGGCGTAGATTCATAAGATTCACATTGGTTCTGATGGTTGCCGATACAAGTCATCCTCCGCTCCGTTTTCCAATGAGCCGGAGCGCAGCTGAAGGGTGGTGTACTCGGTGCAATATGCTTTTCAAGTGCTGAACCCGGGAAAGGGGGGGACAGACCGATTATGAGACTGGTCGATTTTAGACGGACCAAAATTGTGGTCTGTCCCCCTCGGTTCCTAAATTGTGGTCTGTCCCCCTCGGTTCCCCTGAGCCCAAAAGCGTTACCGGCGTTAGCTTCCTTCCGGGAACCTTCAGCTGGTTCCGCATCAACCCGAGGTGGTGTCGAGTCCGATCGTAAGAAGCACAGCAGTGTGAGGAGCAGGATGAAGCGAAAAATGAAGCGGGATAGCTTGGACATTGTCGACACCTGAAGTTGAAGTCGACTCCTATTGTCTATATCCGCTCTCGCAGTTCCACTCAACTCGGTGTAATTACGCTGTGCCAGCTTTTGACGGTCAACAATCGAAGAAGCGAGGACAGACCACAACTATGAGGAGGTTGAGTACAGGTGAGCTCTAATCGTGGTCTGCCCCTAATTCACTCAGCGCCGGGCTTCTTTTATCTGCCTACCGATTTTTGGCCGAATCGTAGACGCTGCTTCGTTCCCGCTTGCCGACGGCCAGCACTAGGATGACAATTCGTCCATCCTCAACGCGGTACACGAGTCGGTAGCCGGCGCCGCGCAACTTGATCTTGTAGCAGTCCTTCATGCCGTGAAGCGCATCTCCTGGCACTCGTGGCCCGGCCTGCCGTTCTTGGAGCTTTCGCAAGAACTGGAGGCGGATGGTGCCGTCGAGTTTGCGCAGTTCCTTCAGCGCTTTCGGATCCCACTCGACTCCGTACTCAACGGCCATTGGCGATATCTGCCTCGGCCTCGCTGATGAGATCGTCGAGAGATACTCGAACGGGTGTTTCGTTGGCGTCGAGCCGTGCCTTGACCAAGTGAACCAGTTCCAGTTCGTCCAAGCGCTCAACCATCGCCTCGTACACGTTGGCAGGGACCATATAGCCCATAACGCGGTTGTGATTCAGCACGGCCACGGGCAAGCCGTTGGCGCCGCTCAGGACGGCAGAGGGGTTCTTCTTGAGTTCGGATACGCTGACGGCCACATCGGCCAGGATATTCTGCATAGATAAGACTCCGATTTAGGTCGTTATTCTGGTCTTTTGGTGCTGTGTAGGCAAGCGTTCAGCGTTCCAATCCCTCGTTCTAAGGTTGGATGGAGCTTGACTGCGCCGGACGTTTTTGTTTCGGGAGAAAGGGGGGCGCGGAAAGCGGGGGACAGACCACGATTATGAGATTGGCCGATTATAGACGGACCAAAATTGTGGCCTGTCCCCCTCGCTTCCTGTCCCCGGTTTCACTAAGTGGTGGGCGGCAAGCTTGGTTCACCGAGCCCAAGAGCGTTACCGGCGTTGGCGGGAACCTTCTGCTGGTTCCGCATCAACCCGAGGTGGTGTCGAGTCCGATCGTAAGAAGCACAGCAGTGTGAGGAGCAGGATGAAGCGAAAAATGAAGCGGGATAGCTTGGACATTGTCGACACCTGAAGTTGAAGTCGACTCCTATTGTCTATATCCGCTCTCGCTGTTCCACTCAACTCGGTGCAATTACGCTGTGCTAGCTTTTGACGGCCAACAATCGAAGAAGCGAGGACAGACCACAACTATGGGGAGGCTGAGTACAGGTGAGCTCTAATCGTGGTCTGTCCTTAATTCAGTCCCTAATTCATGCAGTCGGGCGACATGGAACCGGCCAACGGCGTTGCCGCCGCACTCGGTATCAGGGTCGCCATCGAAAACATCCGTGGTGAAGTGCACCGCGCCCGGGTGGTTCACGGTGTGCATGCTTATCGCCTGCAGGCTGTGGGTCTTCGCGACGTTTTACCGTGCGTCCCAGGCCCATTTCCAGCCGGTACCGGCACCGCCGCAGAAGAAGTCGACAACGATCTCATCGTCCTGAGGATTGAGGCCGAGTCCGTATTGGGAAATCGAAGGGGCGCTTCTTCTGTTGTGCGGACATAGGGGATTCTCGCCGGTATAGTTCCGGGATCCACAGGGGAGCGGGTTATGCGTCGGGACTGGGTGGTATGGCTGGGTTGCGGGTGTTTATTTTTTGCAGGTGCAATTTGGGGCCACCTGCTTCCCAGCTCAAATTTTTTCGTGGTCGCCAACGTTCACGATTTGGCTGAAATTGTTGCTGCGTGCGCGACAACTTTTGCAGTTGTGTTAGCGTTAATTGGATTGAGCGCTTGGAAGGGGCAGGTAATTGCAACATCTGATCATGAGCTAGCACGTCGTTCCATTGTGCTTATAGAAAAATGCAAATTCTCGATGCCGAATTTTGTAAGTCTAGCGGGTAGCGTAGCGCTGTTGGTAAGTCACCGCGTTGAACCTACTCCTGGAATGGTTTCGGAAGCGCAAGAGGAAATGAATCTTCTAGGTAAAATGCACGCAGAATTCAGAGCTGTAGAGTTCGAAAGCAGGGCCGCCTGGGGGGATTCATGTGCACAATTGTTTGAACCTATTTTTGATCTCAGTGAAAGATGTCAGAGTATGTTACGTCTATATCTTCAGTGGTCCAGAGAGGATAGTACTGATAAATACAAAGCGAATTTATCTAGCGTGATGAGGCAGATGGAAGTTTCTTTTCGTCAGTCACAAGGAATAAGTAACGCTGAGGAGCGAGCTTCGCTTTTTGCTAGAAGATTTTCGCCGCTTGAAGAATTTCTTAGGAAAAAGTTTATTAGGTAGCTATTCGCATAGACCATATGCAGGCGAGCAACTGCTTTTGCTGTCATTGCGTGCGACCAGGTCGACTATGTCGAACTGGCGCCCGCCGCGAGTGGGGAAAACGGGACAGACCACGGTTATGACTTTGGTCCTCAAACTATTATTCCAGTCCTTGGGTTTTTAGGCAAAGGACTGGGGCCACTATTTCAAGCCTGCCCATGATAAAAGGTGATTGTCTCCTTTAAGGAGTCTGAGAACTCATAAATTTCATCGAGCGAATTGATAGGATGCCGAGTTTCATTTTTTTCTTTATCAAAAACGCCTAGATATTTTTGGGTTCTGTTGAAGTGGAGTCTGGCGATTGGCTTTCGATTATTATCGTCCAATAAGATTCCAAAATAGCTCTGGGTATCTCGGTGTGCGATTCGCTTCGAGTCGATTACTGTGCGCACTATCGCCTTTATGATATGGAAACCTTCCAGCTCCTCCATCGTAGTAAGGACTCTATCCTCAGGAATATCATTTGTTTCGGGCTGGCGCGCGGATACAACCCGTTCAGCTGGAGTCGGTAGCGGAACGCCGCTGATTGCTGATTTCAGGCGATCATTAATTTGATCGTTTAGGAACTGAGAGGCGGCTTTTTTAGTTAGAAGCGCAAACTGCTCTCTTACTTTTTGCGTGATCACCCCTTCATAGATTCGAGAGGCAAAGAATCGCACAAAATCATCGTCTGGCTGGGTGAACTGAGAAGCCATTTCCCTTTTAATCTGCCCTACGTACTTTAATTCACCTGCTGCGTTAATGATTGACTCAACGTCAAATGCTGATTTAGTGAGCTTCTGCAACTCTGGTATCACGTGTTCGTCGATATCTAGAAGGTCTATTTCCAAGAATGGTTTTTCATCCATTTTGTTGGGGGCGTCTAAATCAGTGAAAAATCTATAAAATCTGCCGTTCGTTAAAATTGATATTCTGGCGGTGGTGACATGGAAGTATCTGAATAACTGGCTCGCATGATTTATATTCAGCGATTCGCCAATTTTTTTGGTCTCAATAAGAATTTGAATTTGGCCATTTTTTAGGATCGCGTAATCGATTTTTTCGCCCTTTTTTGTACCAATGTCACATATATATTCGGGCACGACTTCGGATGGGTCGAAAACGTCATAGCCAAGCACTGTGTGAATGAATGGCATTACAAAAGCGGTCTTAGTTGCTTCCTCAGTTTGGATTGTTGATGCTAACTGATTCACCTTCGCCGACATTGCGTTCAAGCGTTCTATAAATTCCATTTCCTAGCTCCGTAGCCATTTTCCCGAATGGGCGAATAGAGGCTTAACGCTACTACTTGTTAGGTTTACTCGATACTGGATTTTTATCCAGGCTGGATGTCCAGGCAGACTAAGAACGATAGAGGCGGCGAGGATGGAGCGAAGGCAGCGCTAAGGAAAACGGGAACAGACTACGATTGTGATACGGTCCGACTACTCAAATCGTGGTCTGTCCCCGGTTTCCTCCGTGGTCTGTCCCCGGTTTCCTCCATGCAGGCGCTGTACGAGATCGAGGGGGAAATCAAGGATCTGGAACCGGACATACGCCGCCGAATACGGCAAGAAAAGGCGGTACCGGTGATGGATGCGTTGCATGCCTGGATGGTTGCCCAGCGCGATATCGTGCACAATGGTTCGGCCATTGGCAAAGCCTTGGATTACAGCTTGAAACGCTGGACGGCGCTGTCGCGCTACCTCGATGACGGGGCCGTGCCCATTGATAATAATTGGTGTGAGAACCAGATACGACCTTGGGCGCAGGGGCGCAAGAACTGGCTCTTTGCTGGGTCGCTACGCAGCGGTAAACGCGCCGCTGCGATCATGAGTTTGATCCAGTCGGCCGGGAACAATGGGCACGATCCGTATGCCTACCTGAAGGATGTGCTGACGCGCCTGCCTACGCAGCGGGCGAGTGAGATTGCAGCGCTGCTACCGCTTAGGTGGCGTCCGGCTTAGTCGTGCAAGACGGTTTGCCCGTGCCTTACCATTGATCTACGTCGGCTGGGTGAACGCAAGCCATAAGGTTAGATCTCAGCCGTCTCCGGCAGTCCCGGCTGCATGCTGGGAACCGGATACAACTAATTATTTCATCATCGCACTAATCGGTAACGTACCCTCCATTCCCTCCTCCTTAGCGGCGAAGCTCTCGGTGTTGATGGTGCCCTTGGTAGCACCCGCCACTTCAGCAAGACGGCAGGCAAAGAACTGGCTGCCATGGTTGGTGACGCCACCGGGCGTCACTTTCAAGTTGAAACGCAGGTCTTTGACTGCCGAATCCCGTTTGTTCGGCGGTGCAACCATATTGATGGGTAAACGAATGTACGCCAGGGCTTCGCCGTGCTCGAAGATCCGGTCGATTTCCAGCCCTTTGGTGTTTTCATCCCGTGGTGGATTGCCAGTACTGAACCAGCCGGTTACCGGGGACGAGTTGAAGGCGATGACTTTGGATACCCTGATCGGCTGTTGTACCGAGCGGGGCAAGGCATAGGCCAGTTGTTGGGCCAGGCCACCGCCGAGCGAATGGCCGATAGCAACGATTTTGACGGTGGCCGGGAGTTTTCCTTGGCGAATACGCTCTTGAACTTCAGCCTCGAACGCCTTGGCTACCCAGTCACGAGTAATATCGTATTGGTCCTCACCTCTAAGCCGGGTCGGGATAAACCACCTGGCATTGGAGAACCAGTCCTGGCGCTGATCCGCTTCGGTGCCCCGAAACACGATTGCAACTTCGGCAATATCAGTAGGCTCGTTACCGGTGCGTAGCTCCCAGACGCTGAAAAACAATTTGGCCTTTTCTGCCTGTTCAGCCATGGCTTGCGATGGGAATTCGGGCCAGGCATACCAACCCGGTGTAGGGATCAGCTGTTTGCTGTGGGGGCGGCAGGCCTGGGCAAAACGATCTTGCACAGAGGACTGAATGGCTTTGTTGTTGGCGAGTGCCAGTTTCTGGCGATAGTCGGGCCAGGCCAACTGATAAGCATTGGCAGCCAAGGCTGTGTATTCCCAGTAGACCTGTGCGATATCGCGCGCCCTTTCATGAGCGGTGTAACTTGATTGGTCAGGCTCGCGTATCAATACTGTGTCGTCTTTTTGAAACCACACACTGCAACCGGCCTGCAAAGTGGCTATCAATAACAGTCCTGCTTTCTTGATGGTCATGTCCCTACGCCCTCGAATAATGGCTCAATGCCTCCACCCAGGTATAGCATCTCGCGCTGAAGCTGTCGCACGATGTGTCGGCAAACGAGTCAGAACGTCCTTCAAATACGCATACGGATCGGGTGGGTGAGTTCGCCGGACGCTTACGTTTTTTTTGCCGCTGTGGCTTATAAAGGCTCAAGCGAGCGCCGCGAAAGGCATTGACGCAAATTCCTACACAAACCTCGGAAACCAGCGCATTGCAGCATCTGGAATGGCGACTTATTGTCTCCCTGTCGCCCAGATGGCGATTCGGGTTTGGCGACTCGATTGAATGAAGCGCAGAAGCTTCTGCTCCTTATCATTTGAAGAGGTACTGCTCATGACCCGATACATGCCCATTACCGGCATCGACTGCATCCCCGCAACCCTGCTCATCGACACCGAAGCGCCTCTAGACGTCCTTTTCGAAACCGCCGATTACCGCATCCGCACGGTGACCCAAGTCCTGGAAAATATCGCGTTTCGCTCGGACATCAGCTCAGACACCGTGGTGCTCACTGATTTTTGTAAATTGCTGACCACGTCATTGCGCGATGGCTGTGATGTCATGGATGTGATCGGAAGACGATTGCGGGCGCAGGTGGCGGAATAATGAAAACGGGCGACTAATCAGTCGCCCGTTTTCATAAAGCTTGGGAGAAAATTCAAGAGGGCAGGGCATGTGTCCCCATTGACTGCAGGATGGGTAAAGAAGAGGCGAAGCCAAAGAACAAGGAAACCCATACTCAGGCAGGCGAATGTTCAGCTCCATGCCCAGGCTGCGCATGAAGATCAATGCCTAGCGCATGAATGACCTTGAGTACGGTATCGAATCTCGGCTTTGATCCAGGTGCGAACGCCTTCTACAAGCTTTCTCGGCCCCTGCCAGAGTCTTTAGCAATCTGCGCCATGCCTTGGGCCTTGGCGACATAACCGATCGCTCGGAGAAACTCCTCGCTATCACCATCAATCAGCACTTGAGAAAAGTACTCACTGATTGCTTCGTCGCTATCGAGCAGTGCCGCCATGTCAAATGTCGTCAAGTGTTGGCTCATGTTCAAATTTCCTTTGCCAATTTCTTAGCTCAAAACCCTGGTCTGTCCCTAGTCTTTCGCCATCCCTTTTTTGGGGCGGCTTCGCCACCCAGCGGGAGCAAGCTCCCTCGCCACGGGATTTGTGGTGTCGCGGCTCAGGCAGCCAAAGGCCAACCAATACGCGCTGCACGGCGTAGGCTCGCCTTAACAACCAAACGATGGAACGGGGCAATGACGAAGATGTAGGCCCGGCCCAGGCGGTTGTGGCACTGCACCACGGTTGAAAAAACCAGTTGGCGACTGCCTTCCTGCTCTACCTCTCCAGAACACAGGATCGATATGCGGAAGTCGAGGTGCTTGTCGTCCTCTCCCAACACGATTTCAGTCTGGTCGGTGCTGTAGACCTTGAAGATTTGAATCCGATGAGCAAGTGTTGCCAAATGCCTGGCTGTCTTGAGCCCAAAACAGGCAACGACAGTGTCTCGGACTTTCATGAGCCATCCGATCCAGGATGGCTGGTGGGAAAGGATGAATCGAGCGAGCACCTCTGGATCGCTGGATGTGCCCGCAGGGAGCTGGATCGCAAAAGCGTCCGCCAGGTTCGTCGACTTGTAAAGGTGGGTGACGCCGGACCTCGAGGGGACCGGCACAGACATAATGAGCTCAAATTCTCGGGGCATCGGGGATCTCTTCCTGAGTGCTAACTACCAATTAGATGACATGCCATGTCGCGTTTCTTGTTGGGAGGCGGCCACTTCTCCTTGTCGGATACTGAGCCCGATCAGCGCATCATACAGCGCCTGCTGCCCAGCGGGCAGAACAGGGTGCAGCGTCGCACGGCGCTTGTCGGCATCGAACCAGGATTCAACCAACCATCCCACCAGGTAGAGCGCCGAAAGGCATCCGCCAGCGGTTGCGACGTTGCCCTGGCATACAAGAGGCTGGTCCACGGGCTCAAGTCCCAGGGCTTGCAAGCCCGATCGTGTATCCGGGTGTGTCGTTGCTCGGCCGCTGAGCAGCCCAAGCCGTTGGAGAATGAAAGCGCCGGCGCAGATGGAGCCGATTCGCTGGCGTCTGGGGTCAAGTTCAAACGACGGCAGGAAATCCGGGGAGGCCAGTGCGGCGGGTATTCCTTCCTTGCCGCTGGCGAACAATACCGCGTCGGCACTATTGGCTTCGGAAAGCGGACCGTGCACCGCAACAGGCAGGCCATGTGCCGATCGTATGACAGGGCTGGAACCCAATATTCGGACGTGCCAGTCCTCGGTGTTGCGGCCTAAGATGTCCCACATCAGGAATAGGTCGATATCGGTGAATTGGTCGAAAGCAACCAGGACGATTTTCTTCAAGGCGAGCTCCATGAAAAGTGCTGGCGTGCAAAACGCAACGGCCATCTTTGCTGGTGTTCGCAGGGTATCGATCGGTTGCGCGCCATACACAGCCTGTATGGCGATAAATAAGGAGCGAAATAACGAATGGAAAAACTAACGCGTCACCATTGGATCGCGGCAGGTTTCGAGGCCCTCGACCAGACTGGGCATATTGGCGTGTCAGCCGAGAGTCTATCGCGCCGATTGAATGTGACCCGCGGATCGTTCTATCACCATTTCCGCAATCGCGAAGACTTTGTCCGCACCTTGCTGGCCGCTTGGGAAGCAGACTACACGGAGCGCATGCTCGCTTTTGCGGCCCAGGGTCGTAGCGCGGGCGAAATCTTGAAACGCTACTTGAGTGTCGCCGCTGAGAAACAACCTGGGCGAGAAGTTTCCATCCGAGCCTGGTCGCTGCACGATCCGTTGGTAGGCGAGTTTCAGCAGCGGGTTGACACACGACGATTGGACTTCGCGATACGGACGTGTCGTCGCTTGGCCCATAGGCCAGGCGAAGCAGAAGTGATGGGGCAGGTGGCCCACCTGTGCCTGATTGGGGGGCAACAGGCAGGGCTGCGGCGTGATGCCGCTCGTTTCAACCGTTTCGTGCATCGAGCCTTTTCGCTTTTCGAAGGGGTTCTTCCACCGTGGCGGTCCAGGTCGTAAGAAGAAATGAGCAGGGGAGTGCCTGACTTGATAGCGTCGTGGAAAAGGGCCATGAATGGGCCGCGAATGGGCAAACCGTGTGTTCCGATGTCTATTCGGGATGAGGACCGATAATGCCGTACAACTACACGAACGGCCGGTACTTGGTCTTCAAAGGCCGGGGCAGCGATGGGGCGCCCTTGGGCCGGATTCACCAGGACGGAATAGTTCGAAATCTTCAGGGTGAGCCGCTGTATTACGTAAACACGGACGAACATGCGTTCGTTTCGGTCGATTTTATCTTTCAAGGCGGTATACAAAAATGTAGCGGCACGTTTTATGTGCTCGGCGACAAAGTTCTTTTCACATTTTCCGAGATGACGGTCAAGCCACAGGGAAACGAGACCGAGGAGGAGGCGCTTCACAGGGAATTCAAAAAAAGGGCGTTAAGTTTGGCAGGGCAGATCGTCCAGGCGAAAAATGAGATGGTGCAGGCACGCCTGGATATGGCTTGGTCCAATTTAAATCTTTTCCGCCGTTTTCGTACCTTCTTGACGAGCCGAGCCCGTAGGGAGCGCACATCACCAGGGTGGCGTTACAGTGGGTTGGAAAGTGGTCATGAGCTCAAATCGAATGTCTCTTCATCGTCACTCGCGACAATGGTTTTGTGCGCTGCGGACGCAAGGAAAACGCGGGCAGACCACGATTATGAGGCGGTCCGATTACACATAAACTCAAATCGCGGTCTGTCCTCAGCCTTCTGGTGTCCGCCGTTTGAGGTGGGTTCTATAGCTGCACTTGCAGGACGTCCTCGTCGTAACTCGCGCTGGGAAAACATCCAGTCAATCTATACTCCGCGTTTTGTCCGGACACTCGTCAAATTGATTGGGAATTAAATGAAACAGGTAGTGTTGGCACTTTCGCTGGTCACATTGGCAGCCTGTATGCCTTATCAATCAGTGAGCTCGCCAGATCCAAATTGGATGCGTCTGGGTGGATATGAACCTGAAGGCTATCCGAGGACGTTTGTCGAGAACCTAAGCGGCGATTGCTCTTTGGTTACCGAGTCATGGTCTGACAGTAGAATCAACGGTCGTATTCTGTGGAAGAAGCGGCAGTCTCGAGAGCCTGTTGCCTGTCCATAGGCGCCTGTGTAAGGGCCGACTTCGCGTCGGGAAGAGGGACAACCCACGATTTGAGACCGCCAGATTAATGTACGCAATATCGAGGGCTGTCCCAGTTGTTCTGACTCCCGCCCTTGGCTCGTAGCAGCGAAGCAATGGTGCTAAATTCTGCGCATCCAGCGTGTGGGCCCATCTGGCTCGGCGGGGATATTTAACGCCTCTCTCAACCGATTTTGTGGATATGGAAATTCAATGAACACACCTAAGCTTTCGATTGCGCTGTCCTGTGCTGTTGCAGTTTTGATGTTGAGCGGATGCGCTGCCTCTGTAAAAAGCGGCGGAACTGAAACGCTCGTCATTCAGGAGTCAGCCAAGCAGAACCTGGTCGTAAACTTCGAGGGGAATAGCAAGGTTCAACAAAACGAGGACTGGCCTCGCTTGAAGCGGGAGTGGAATGACGCCCTGCAAGTCGAAGCGACTCGCGCCGGCTACAGGCTTACAGGGGCTCAGGCATCAAGCCAGGAGGCCAAGGACGGTGTCGGTATCAAGATCAACGTGACCAATTTCCGTTACCTGACCCCAGGCGCTCGCTACGGAGCAGGGGTCATGGTGGGGAATGCGTGGGTCAATTCCAGTGCAGATTACTCGGACTTGAAATCAGGCCGCCTGATTGGAACTCGGACATACGACACGTCATCGTCTGCTTGGGAAGGTGTCATGTCGGCCATGACTCAAGAGCAGGTTCAGGCTATTTCTCAGAAAATCATAAGTGACATCAAGAGCGCAAAAGCCAAGTAATGCGATCTGGTTAACCGGCGTCATGAGTCGATGAATAAAGCGGGTTTCGGAAGAGCACGGATGAGTCAATGGAAAACACAGGGATTCTGGAGCAGGGCGTGGACCTTTGCGCTGCTGGTATTTCTCGCAGTGTTTACCTTTTACTCCGATGCGACCTGGTTGGGCGACGGCTCATCCAAGCCCAAGCAGGTCTTCAGCCCTGGCTTCATAGCATTCTGTGTGTTGGTGGCTGTGTTTGAACTGATCGTGCTAAATCATTTCTATGGTGCGAGTAGATGAGGCATAGCGATTCCTTTGCCGCTATAGCGGTTGAGTTTTAATGAGCGGTAGTGGCCAGTGGCTATTCTTTGATATGAGTTTTTTGTTATCTTTTTGGTTTGTCTAAAATTAAGGGCTTTCAGATGTCTGAAAAATTCATATCGGCTTGGTTCTATGCTTCGATGGAAAGTACAACCAGGCCGACCGGTTTGCCTGGAAGCAAAACCGAAACGGTTTATGACAAAAAAAATGTGGACTTGGATAATTATGCGGATTTGCTTCTGGAGACGTATGAGACATTCGATGAGCAGGGGTATGACGTTGTGAACGTAGTTCCGATTTCCGTGGCTCTATCAGAGGAATGTACTCAGAGAGGCGGGGCCTACGTTGGAGATGTTGCGTTCTCGGTTACGCGAGGAGCTGTGGTAATCGGAAAGAAGAAACTTCCTTAAGCTGCGGATGCTTTATTTTTTGGTCTTTCTGGATTATCCCGGATTAGGGCCATCCTCGGCAGCGCACTGGCCGCTGAGGTAGATGCGCGTCATGTGGCCACTTTCGGGTGTAGGTCAGCGTGCCATCGAGCCCGGGCCGGAGAGGGACCGGGGAAACCACGGTTATCAGAGTCGCGGTCAGTTCCCAGTTTCCCATCTCATGCCCGGCTGCATCCCTCCAGCTTCACACAATCCTGCCTCGGAACTTTTCCTTAAAATGATGTCAATTTGATAGCGTGTCGCGATGCTCAATAAAACAGGATCAACCAGTGCCAGGCTGTTTCCTGGCAGGCCCAGGAACGTATGAAATGAAAGTGATTCTTGCGATGGTATTGATGTTCAGCGGTTACGCCTTTGCCGGTTGTGGCAACATTGATGACCGTGACCAGCGCGCCTACTGCAATGCCAGGGTAAGCGGCAGCAGTTGCGGAAGCATCGATAATCGCGACTTGCGTGCGGCATGTAACGCAGAGCTGGGAGGCAGTTCTTGCGGCAACATCGATGATCGTGACCAGCGTGCCTATTGCAATGCCAAGCAGAGCGGCAGCAGTTGCGGCAGCATCGATAATCGTGACTTGCGTGCGCGATGCAACGCGGAGATGGGTAACAGTTCCTGCGGCAACATTGATGACCGTGACCAGCGCGCCTACTGCAATGCCACGACCGGCGGCAGTAGTTGCGGGAGTATCGACAATCGTGATCTGCGTGCTCAGTGTGAGTCCATGAAGCGCTGATTGGGGGCATCGGCGGCGGAATGGGTATGGAACCCTCCATAGCGTCTGCCGTGCGATGTATTCGCGTCGAAGCTGATGAAGCAAGGCGTCCGAGGACGATTGATCAATGTCCAAGAAACTTCAGGAAAGCAAAACAGCGACAGCTGCTGACATTGAGCGCTCTATCCAGGCACTGAACAAAATGGCTGAACGCCTCTGGGGGGATGGTCGGGAGACTGAGGCGAAAGCTCTGCTTGATGCCTTGGATGCCTTAAACAGGGCGCTCGACAGGATCAGGATTGGGGAGAGCCGCAGGGTTCTTCATTAATGCTTGAGGGAAATGGGGACGCTCACGATATGAGTCGGGCCGATTACACGGGGCCCAAATCGTGGTCTGTCCCTGGCTCCACTGACCTGATGCTTGTTGGTCATTCAATGACCGTCGCGATTGCGCTGCAGCCACTCGTCAACGACCTCTCCAAGCGTCTTAGGCACGCCATCACGTATCCAGGCCATGAAGTCTCGGTCAAATTTAAAGTTGTCGCCGCAGTGCTCCACCATGAATCGGCGGA
Source organism: Pseudomonas sp. CG7 (assembly GCF_023701885.1). NCBI lineage: Bacteria > Pseudomonadati > Pseudomonadota > Gammaproteobacteria > Pseudomonadales > Pseudomonadaceae > Pseudomonas > Pseudomonas sp. CG7. The sequence goes on from NZ_JABAEE010000021.1 coordinate 76,491, forward strand.
CGTTCTGTGTGTTTCGATAATCCTTGCAAACTGGCGTATCTCTTGTGAGCTGATCACTGTGCCAATTAAAACTCATGGGGCGGGCTCCGTATTGGATGGTCAGACCTATAAATCCATGACATCGGATGCTTGGCGTCTTGCAAGCGGTATCCACACGTCCACGTAACCCCTCCCTCGGGAGGGTTCGAAATCCGCGCTGTACTGCTCGAACTCAGGCGCGTCGGCTATCTCATATTCAGACTCAGGCAACCAGTGATTGAAAATGGTGAAGAACGTCTGATGGATCGTCGAGATATGGCCTTGGTGTCGAAACACGCCATAGTTTTGCTGCGGCACCCTGAAATAACGAAAAGGCGGAGGAAGACTGTCGATGCAGGACACCTCTGTGCCGGCAATGTACTCAAAACTACCGTCCAGTCCAGGGTTGCAGCACAGACCATAGCTCCAGTTGTTGACCTGATCGGGGACCCGTCCCAGGTAGGGGGAAAACGCTTGCCACAAACCGACGATGCCTTCGTTCTTATCGAAGGTAAAACGATCTCCCATACCTGCGATGAAAAACGCTGCCCTGGTTTCAAAGCGAGGTTCGGAGAGTGTTATGAGCTTCCTTTCTTTCGTACGTAAAGGCTCCACTAGCGAGAGATGTTCATCCTCGTGCCCACGCACTTGCTTCGGTGTGACTCCAAACAGATCGCAGAAGGCGCGAGTAAAGGCTTCATGGGAACCGTAGCCGGCATCCAGCGCTACTTGCAGAATGTCCGGCGCACCTCGACGCAAGGCCAGTGCTGCTTGGCTTAACCGCCGAGCACGGATGTACCGCATCACCGACCAGCCCCTCGACAACGCAAACAAACGGGCCAAGGCAAAGGGAGACAGGTTGCAATGGCGCGCGACACGTTCCAGATCGAGTTGGGATCCCAGCTCCAACTCGATGTACCACAGGGCCCTCTCGATATTCAGCATGACGGTCTCCATGAATGCTGAAAGCGACGTTATCAAATGCATGGGAAGAACATTTGATCGTTCTTGCGGTTTTTGCTTTCTACTGCCGTATAACGGGCTGCTGCCTACACTGGATTAACTCACTCATTCAAGGACCTGGAATGCTCATTGTTTTCAGCGGCCTGCCCGGCACCGGGAAAACGACTATCGCCCATGATCTCGCCGCTGCGACAGGTGCCGTGTACCTACGGATCGACACGATTGAGCAGGCGATTCGAAACTCGGGGGCGCTTGCGCAAGATGTAGGGCGCAGTGGCTACATGGTCGCCAATGAGCTGGCCCTGAGTAATCTTCGTTTGGGCCATGCGGTCGTCGTTGATTGTGTCAATCCAGTCCTCGACAGCCGAACCGCGTGGAGCGCAGTTGCCTCACGGGCGGGTAGTCGGTTGGTAAATATCCAAGTGATTTGCTCCGATAAACATGAACACCAGCGCCGGGTAGAAACGAGGGAAGGTGACATTCCCGGGCTGACGCCACCCAGCTGGCAATCTGTACTGGATCATGAATATGAGCCATGGGACGAAGCTCCGTTTTGCATAGACACAGCCATGGCCTCTGCGGCGCAAGCGATCTCGATGATCATCAATCGATTTCTGTCCAGGGAGTAGGATTGGGACCGGTAGAAGGTTGGCTTCGAAATGAATTGACCGGCGGTCCGACCGTTTGGAATTACCGCCGCCCGGGGAACTCCATTCATCGAGGAATATGTATTCCTCAATGGCGGTGAACACCGCCCGAGGTAAATGGAATGACGTCGTTCGAAGAATTCAGGGCCACATCCCATGAGCTTCTCAAAGAGCTGGATGCCGCGACGATAAAAATGATGATGCTGGTTTCTGCGAAAGAGGTGACCGGTCCTTCTTGGGAGGATGCCACCCAGCGGCATCATGACGCTGTAGATGCCTGGCATTCCTTTCTCAATATCCCTACGGATTTCTCGGCGAGTCCGCCTCTTCCCTGAGGGCGAGGAAAGAAGGGGCGCGAGTCGCGCTCCGCTGTCCTACTGCGTTGAAGACGCTACAGGGATCCGTTGTGCTCGGACGGCTACAGATTCAGAAGATGGATTTTCCTTCTTGGCCTGGGGTGGGCTGGCAGGAACATCCGGTTTATCGTCGGGCGTGTGCTGCGCGCTCAAACAAATCTGTCCACATCCTACGATCTGATGCGGCTGCCTATGCAGGGATCCAAAAAGCCGCTCTTTAATCGGACAGCAAACGATCTTTCATGCTGATCCAATTCAACCAATACTCCACCCCAATAACCACTCACTAAAAGCCCTCACCTCCACCTGCCGCTCCCGCCCCGGCCCGCACACCACCGTATATCGCGCGCCCGCCAAACGAACCTCAGGCCGGTAATCAATCAACTCCCCCCGCGCAACCGCGTCGGCAACCAGCACATTGCTGGCGAGCACCAGCCCATGCCCGGCGATCGCCGCTTGCAGGGCGTGCTGTTCCTCGTCATAACGCCGAAAACGTGCATTTTCCAGCCAGCCCAGGGTGCCGGCCTTGGCGCACCATGCAGGCCAGTCGACCGCCACCTTGGCGCTGCTCAGCCATGGCACGTCGATCAGTTCAACAGGCGAGCCCGCTGCGGGTGGTTGCCAGCCGGGGCGGCAATACACACCGAAATACTCATCCAGCAAAGGCCGTTCGAACAGTTGTGGATCCGGCGTGAACAGGGCGCGGATCGCCAGGTCGATGCTGGCGTCACGTCGCAGGTCCACTACGTCGTTGCTGCTGTGCAGGCTGACGTCGATCTCCGGATGCAACCGATGGAAATCCCCGAGCCGAGGGATCAGCCACAGGCTGGCGAACGCCGGCGTAGTGCTCACCACCAGCGACTGGGCGGCACACAAGGGCGACAGTATTTGCAGGCCCTGTTGGATATCGAGCAGGGCGCGGTGCATGTAAGGGTGAAGGCGCTCGCCGTCGGCGCTCAGGCGCACGTTTTGGCTGGAGCGTTCGAACAGGCGCACACCCAGGAAGGCTTCAAGGCTTTTGACTTGATGGGAGATCGCCGCCGGGCTGACGTTCAGTTCCTGGGCCGCGGCCTTGAAGCTGCCCAGCCGTGCGGCGGACTCGAAGCCGCGCAAGGCGGTGAGGGGCAGTTTGGCGAACATGCGGGTGGGTTACTCAGGTTAAGCGTGGCTCAATTTAGCTCAATTGTGCGCGGGGGCTCAACTTGCCAGGCTGTGGTCTTCCAACCCAGCCAAGGAGCCCTGCAATGCAAGGCACACCCCGTAAAATTCTCCAGGCCATCCTCTATGAAGCTGGTGGTGTGCTGTTCGTGGCACCGGCGCTGGCGCTGACGTACAAACAAGGGATGGGCTATTCAACCCTGCTGTCCCTGGTGATTTCTGCCGTTGCGCTGGTTTGGAACATGCTTTTCAACGGCCTTTTCGAAGGGTGGGAGCGTCGCCAACCCAGCCGCCATCGCAACTGGCAGCGGCGGTTGCTGCATTCCCTGGGATTTGAGGGCGGCTTGACGCTGATCCTCACGCCGGTGATTAGCGCATGGTTGGGCATCAGCCTGTGGCTGGCGCTGGTGACCAACCTGGGGTTGTTCGTGTTTTTCTTTTTTTACTCGCTGGTTTTTCAGTGGGTGTTTGATCGAGTGTTTGATGTTCCGCTTTCGGCGCAGGCCGATCAGGGTTCCGTCTCCAACGTCCGTTGAGAGGAGTAGGAGGACGGATTGGACAGATGCATGGCAAAACAGTAGCGTTCAATCCCCAACTCAAAAACTCCAGGGACGGCTATGTCACTCAGACTCGTTTCGTTAATGGCAGTAGCCTCCCCATTGCTCGTGGGCTGTATTTTTCTGCCCATGGGCGCAGAGGAAAAGGCGAAGTACGCCGAGTACCATCGCACTACCGAGTCTCCTGCAACCTATGAGGCCATGGACTGCAATACGTTATTGATTACTCGGGACAGCTATGACCAGTACCCCACGCCTCGGACTGAAAGAATCCGGCAAGCGATTCATCAAGTGGTCGCTCAGCGGGACTGTTCCCGCAGCAGCGCAACCCAGCCAAGTGTCGCCGCCAATCCTGTTCCCACTGCGACGGCCGCGCCAGCCCCGATACCTGCCAACAGCATTGCTGCTCCCATGCCCGTGGCGGCTGGACACCTAGGGGCGCATCTCGGCGTGGTCACGCCTGCTGTTGTAAAGAGCTTCGGTTTGCCTTCCGAGAAAGGGGTGCTGGTGTTTGGTCCGGAGGCAGGCGCCGATTCCGCGAAAATGGGGCTTTTGGCGGGGGACATCATTTTGGAAATCGCCGGGGCGGTGGTGAACAGTCCTTCCGAGGTCACGGCCATCATCGGTCGCATGACGCCGGGTGACAGCGCCTCGATAAAGGTCTGGCGTTATCGGGCGGTGACGGATGTTCGGGTTGTTGTTTCTGACGGAAGTGCGGCACTCTGATGCAAGACACGTAACCTTATGTCGCCCGCGTCACAAGGCTTGGAGTAGAGTGCGGATTGCTCTTCTTCCGGCCCGTATTCTTGAGTAATCGCATGAAATTCTTCCTGGGCATATTCGCCGTTGCTCTGCTGGCAGGTTGTTCGACGCTCTCTGAAACCTTCGATGATCGTCCACGCTGTGGCCCCCATCCGTATTGCGGAACCTCTACCGATGTTGAAGTGATCAAGGCCGCCACGGACGAAAACGCCGGGGTATTTCGCGTCTTGGCACCACTGGCATTGATTGACCTGCCGTTCAGCCTGGTCGCCGATACGTTATTTTTGCCGTATACCCTGTTTGCTAAAGAACCGGCTCGGAATTAGTTGGACCGGCCCCGAAATTCGGGGCTGCGGAGGTCTATAGGCTGGGCCATTCACATTCCCACGACCCGGAAACAAAGAGCCCGCACACTCATGACGAGGTGCGGGCTCTTGATGATTCAAGGGTGCAATCAGAGACGCATGCCTTTGAACGGGTTCCAGCCTTGCTCGCCTTTCACTTCCTTGAGGTAGTACGCGTAGTTGGCCATCAGCGTGTACATCATCGACATGGCAATGCTCAGCCCCGTGCTCAACGGCCGCGGAAACTCCATGCCAATGATGGCGAAAATGACGCTCAAGGCGATGTTGATCGCCAGGAAAATACCCAGCAGGGCCAGGTTCTTCTTCCAGAGCCCCAGGACGAACAGGTAGATAGGGCCAAAGAAAAATGCGATCACGTTTGCATTGATGAGTATTTTTTTCTTGAAGCCAGGCAGCGCCTTGAAGGCTTCCTTGTAGCGCGGGTCGCTTGGCGCACCGTAGGTGTCAAAGAAGTCGAAGCGTTCCTGCCACTTGGCGCTGTATTTACCGGTGCTTTGTACTTGTTCAGTCGTGCTCATTTTCAAGGCTCCTGTTTTCCATAATTAACTTTTTCTTTCTTCCAAGAAATCCTGTGCTCTGGTTCAGAGCATTGGCTGCTTTGGTTTTGTCGAAGAACGCGCGTGAATCTTCAGGGTGCCCATTTTGCCGCTTTATGGCTGGAGGTGTGGAACATTCCGCACTGGCCGCTTGTGCGGTCGCCTGGTCTGTGACGGGCTTCACTCTATTGATTCGCTGGATTGTCCGGTAAAAAGTTTTCGGCATACAGAATCAGCTTCATACTCCCAGTTTTACACCGTGGATAACCAGAAGAGGCGATGTTTTGTCGAGCGATCAACCCCATTTGCGTGAGCTAACACTGAAGCACATTTACGACGGTTTCAAGCAACTGATCCCCATCTCTCTTTTCGTCGTCGTGTTCGGCGTTGCTTTCGGCCTGGCGGCTGCACAAACGGGCTTGAGCGATGCGTCAGCTGTGCTCATGAGCACCCTGGTTTTTGCTGGCGCTTCTCAATTTGCCGCGCTGGATCTGTGGGGGCAGCAAGTGCCGGTGGTTCCGCTGATGATCACCGTTTTCGCAATCAACGCCCGGCAATTATTGATGGGGGCGACACTTTACCCGTGGTTGCGGGAGCTGCCCGTCGCCAAACGCTACGGTGTCATGCTGGTTGTTTCGGACGCCAACTGGGCGATGGCGATGCAGGCGTTCAGTCGGGACAAGCCGGGGCTGGGGATTCTATTCGGCGGCGGCATTGCGCTCTGGGTCACTTGGATCCTGGGCAGTTGGCTGGGGCTTCACTTTGGCAGCGCGATCGAGAACCCGGTCAGTTTCGGGCTCGATATGGTGATGGGTTGTTTCTTGTTGGCGATGGTCGTGGGCGGGAAAAAGAACCTGCGCATGTTCATCATCTGGACGGTGGCGGCCTGCTCATCGCTGTTGGCCTTCTGGTATTTGCCGGCTAACAGCCATGTCGTGGTGGGCGCTTTGGCAGGAGGCGTTCTGGGCGCCGTGTGGATGGAGAAACAACGATGAACATTGAAACGGCGGGTTATGGCACCTTGCTTGTCATCTTGATCATGGCCGTAGTGACCTTGGCCACTCGGTGGGGCGGTGTTTTCGTGATGTCGTTCGTGCCGATCAACTATCGGGTGCAGCAGTTCATCACGGCCATGTCCGGCTCGGTGTTGGTGGCGGTGCTGGCTCCGCTGGCGGTTAAAGGTGACAACGGCGCACGCCTGGCTTTGCTGACCACCGCAATCGTCATGCTGACCCTTAAAAAGCCGCTGCCGGCAATTGCGGCCGGCATACTTGCAGCGGCTTTAGCCAGACAGTTTTGAACGGCCGAGTCGCCCGCTTACTAACGGGCGACGGAGGCTCATCAATGCCCAGGTCAAAAACTCAGCGCAGCCGCTTCCCCGAACGAGTGATCTTGTACACCTGTCATAAAATGCAGCGACATCTCTTGGGGCGCCTCGATGGGGGGAATTTCAAAACTTCCCACCACCTGTCCCTGAAGCGCACTCAACCGCATCGACTCTTCTTCCTTTAACTTTGCCATTCTCGCGTGGTTCGCTGCGATTTCGTTGAGAGTTGACACGGTACATCTCCGTTTGCTGACCAAGCATTGATTAATTTGCCGCCGCGTCAGAATTATGTCGTTCTTGGCTGCTGAGACAGGCCAGTGCAAACCCTGAGCCAGACATGGCCGCCTGTAGATTCCAACATTTAACAGGTGACGAATGGTGGGAAGATGCGCATCGACGCTGGCAACGATGCAACCATGCCTCAAGAATAAGTCACTGATAATACAAACCGAGGGTCAATTTGAATCGGTACGGTAGACCCTTGTCCCCTGTGTTGATTGCCTGTTCATCACGACCACACCGACTCCGATCAGGCTGGTGACCACCGCCAGCAGCAGAATCACCTCCTGCGTCCCAACAGGCGCTGCCAACACCGCGACGAGCAAGCCCGCGAACGGTTGCGACAGGTTGTTGAGCAGCGTGATCACGCCGACGGTCTTGCCAAAGTCCTGTGGGGGAATGACCTGCTGACGGATGCTGCGCATGTACACGTTGAACATCTTGTCGAAGCCGACGATCAGCAGGAAACCGACGACGTAGCCCCAGAGGGTCGGGCTGAGCGCGGTGATGAAAGCGCCGACGGCAATCAGCGTGTAGGAGAGGGCGCCGAGAAGTTTCAAGGGCAAGGTGACCCGGGCCAGGAGAAACAGGATGACGATGGTGGTCACGGCACCGGCCGCCTGCAACCCGGCGTAATCATCTTTTCCGGCGCCGTAGTGGCCGATGACCATGGCCGCCGACGTGGCGAGGGTAACGCCGATGATCAGGTTGACGCCCACCGCCAGGCTGATGACTTTTTTCAGTTCCGCCAGGTTGCGGATGTGGCCCAGGGCAATGCGCAGCGGGTTCAACCAGAGGTCATGGTGTTGCTCGAAGGACTCAAGGGTGACCGAGCTGGTGCGCTGCCAGTACAACATGGCCAGGTCTGCCAGCAGGAACAGCCCGGCGATCGCCAGCACCACCCAGTGCCACGCCCACACCTCGAGCAGCAGCGCAGCGATTAGTGGGCCCAGTACCAAGCCGGTCTGGTCGGCGATTTGCGAATAAGACAGCGTCTTGGTGTAGGTGTAGTGCTTGAAGATGTAAGGCAGGACCACTTCGCGGGCCATGATGCCTTGGGTGGTCAGCACGCCACAGAGGGCCGACAGCGCCACGATCCAATAGACACCGCCGAAGACGCCATAGAGCACGACTGCGACGGCGCAGGCTGCGGCGCGATAGACCTGGCTGATGTGCAGGATGCGAATCGGCGGGAACTTGTCGCACAGCGCGCCGCAGATCGGGAACGCCAGGTAGCGTGGCAGGGATTCGACAAAGAACGCCAGGCCCGCCCAGGAGACGCTGTTGGTGGTCTGGAAAACAATCAGCGGGACGATGAACAGCAAGATCTGATCGGCCAACCGCGAGAGGAACATCGAGACGAAAAAAGCCAGGTAATCCTTGCGCATGGAGCTCCTTGATTGCGGTGTTCAGGTGTTATCCGGTCCAGGCAAACGACGCGAAGCGTGATATGGAACTAATATCACCGTTAGTCTCTATATCTTTACAGGGGATGTCCCCTTTTCGAGAGAACTGCCATGTTCAAATCGCGCTCGTTGATTGCTGCTGTTACCTGTTTCGCCTTGGCGGCGGGCCCTGGCATTGTTGTCGCGGACCCGGGAAACGGCAAGGGAAACGCTCAATTTCTGTCTCTTATCCACATCT
>NZ_JABAEE010000022.1:0-28518 GCF_023701885.1 Pseudomonas sp. CG7
CCCCATGTGAGAGTAGGTCATCGTCAAGATTAAATTCCGAAACCCCTATCTGCTGATGCAGGTAGGGGTTTTGTTTTGCCCGCGATAAAAACGCTGACCAAAAAAAGGATGACCTGCAGAGGTCATCCTTTTTTACTTCCTGGCTATCAAGCCTCGGGTACGGGGCAGCTCAGATCCCCCTCCTTGCACTTGAGATAGGTCTTGAATGCCTCGACCCGGGCTTTAGTCTGGGTGGTGATGCAATTGTCATAGATCAGCGGATATACGCTGCCGCCCTCGACGCCAGAGGCGGAGAATTCACATTCTGCGTCACGGAAGCCTATCCAGGCACGCTGTGCCTTGACCAGCATGTTCTTGGCGTCGGGATTGTCCTTCAGGCGTGCGGTGATCTGCTTGTACAAGCTGTTCAGCTCGTGGTCGGCGGCCTTGCTTTCCTTGGCTGCGCACTGGTTCATTTCGCCTTGGGTGATGGCGTTGGCGCAGTCGTCGGCCTTGGCAACAGCGACAAAAAGCAACGGTGTCAGGGCCAGAAGCCAGCGTGGGGACATGTCGGGTCTCTCCTTGAGGGGTGGAAAACGCCGGGGGAGTTTACAACGCTCCATACAGTTTTAACGCCGGCAGCGCTAAACAACTCTCTGATACAACTTTCCGGTTGGCCTTGTGGTCGTACAAGCCTACTGTTGAAACACAGGAGGTGACACATGCATTCATCCGACCGCATTGAACGAAAGATCCTGCTCAAGGCCCCGCGCTCCCAAGTCTGGCGCGCCCTGGCCAATGCCGAAGCCTTCGGCCAGTGGTTTGGTGTCGCCCTTGAGGGGAAACGGTTTGTAGCAGGTGAGCGTACCCAGGGGCAAATCACTTACCCAGGTTACGAGCACCTTATCTGGGACGTCGCGGTGGAGCGGGTGGAACCCGAGCGAGTGTTCTCGTTTCGCTGGCATCCTTACGCAGTCGAACCCCAGGTGGATTATTCCCAGGAGTCTGAGACCCGTGTGTTATTCGAACTTGAGGACATGGATGGCGGTACCTTGCTCAAAGTCGTGGAGTCAGGTTTCAACAACATCCCAGAGGCTCGCCGACTCAAGGCTTTTCGCATGGACAGCCGTGGCTGGGATGAGCAAATGGCCAATATTGAAACCTTCCTGAACAAGGCTTGAGATCGAACGGCTGGTGGAGCTAAGGGTTTTCGGAAGGGCAGGTATAGCGAATGTCTTACACGAGATGGTAGCTATGTCGTCTATTTCGTTTTGGATCCGAGGCGTAATCTGGACTCATCCACTGAAGCACAGGAAGTGCTCAGGATCAGGGACGATCGACCATGCAAGGATTAGCTATCGACAGGGAGTCGTAATGGTCTTGGAAAAACCCGCTTCGGCGGGTTTTTTTTCGTCTGCTGGAACGTGTCAAAGGGTTCTATAGCGAAACGCTTACACGGCGTTGCTGCTTTCTCGTCTTTTCCCAGGACACCGGCAGGCCTAATCTATGTTCATCCACTGGGTACAGGGAGTGCTCAGGGTCATGGATGATTGGACCAGGCATGGAATGCCGGACAGGGAGTCAAATTGGTCCTCAAAAAACCCGCTTAGGCGGGTTTTTTTTCGTCTGTGAAAAAGTAGCCTGATGTGCCAAACGCAGGGTCAAGCGCCACTGGCTTGCAGCGCCTGGGCACGCAAACGAGCGATGTCCTTGCTCGGCGAGGCGCCAAATAGACGGCTGTATTCGCGGCTGAACTGCGAAGGACTTTCATACCCCATCTTGTAGCCGATTGACGAAACATCGCTGCTCTCCGCCAACAACAACCGGCGGGCCTCTTGCAGGCGCAGCTGTTTCTGATATTGCAGGGGGCTCATGGCGGTCACGGCCTTGAAGCGGTGATGCAGGGCCGAAGGGCTGAGGTTGATCATTTGTGCCAGGCTGTCGATGCTCAGCGGCTCGGCGTAATGACTATTGAGCCACTCGATGGCGCGACTGATGCGATGGGTCTGGGTGTCGGGAATGGCGATATCGTGCAAGCGCCGGCCTTGGGCGCCACGCAGCAGCCGGTAGAAAATCTCCTGTTGGGCCAGCGGCGCGAGCGTGGCGATATCGTCCGGGCTGTCCAGCAGCCGCAGCAAGCGCAACACCGCGTCCAGCAATGGCGCATCGATGCGATCCAGGAACAGCCCACGTCCGGTTCTTTCGGCCGGCACGCCGATGGGACTGGCGTCGGCAATCAGGCGACAGATCTGTGCCGGATCGATGTCGAGGCGGATGCACAGGTAGGGGCGCTCGGGACTGGCTTCAATCACCTGGCCGGCCAACGGCAGGGTCACCGAGACGACGAGGTAATTGAGCGGGTCATACACGTAGCATTCGTCCGCCAGGCGCACTTCCTTGCGCCCTTCGACAATCACGCACAAACCAGGTTTGTGCACGGTGTGCAGGGCTTCGGTTGGTTCGTCGCTGCGGATCAGGTGCAAGGCCTCGATGGCCGTGGGATGGACGCCGAAGTCCGGAGCGAAGCGCATCATCAGGCTCGCCAGTTCGGCGCGACGCTGATGGACGCCGTCGTCTGACGCCATGTGGATGGACGTGGATACCGACATGCCGATCAATCTCCCAGGCCAAATGAGTGGACCGCGCTAGTAAAACCGATTGCGCGGTTGCCGGCCAGAGTCGGATTTATCGCTACAGGATCGTGCAAGTGCGCAGGAGAATCCGACTAACCCAAGCAAAGGTCGGTTGCCTAATCTGGACCTGTCAAAACGCTCCCACCCGGGGGCCAACACGTCCAGACGAGGAAACCATCATGTCCGATATTCAAAACAAAGTCGTGGTCATCACCGGCGCCAGCAGCGGGATTGGTGAAGCGGCGGCGCGGTTGCTCGCGGCTCGCGGTGCTCGTGTCGTACTCGGCGCCCGGCGTATCGATCGTTTGCAAGCGCTGGTGCAGGAACTCGAAGCCGCCGGCCAGCAGGCGGCCTGCAAATCCGTGGACGTGAGCCGCCGCGATGACGTCCAGAGCCTGATTGACTTCGCTGTCGAACGGTTCGGTCGGGTCGACGTGATCATCAACAACGCCGGGGTCATGCCGCTCTCCAAACTCGAGGCGCTGAAAGTCGAGGAGTGGGACCGTATGATCGACGTCAATATCCGCGGCGTGCTTCACGGCATCGCCGCCGGCCTGCCGCTGATGCAGCGCCAACGTAGCGGGCAGTTCATCAATATCGCATCCATCGGTGCCTACGCCGTCAGCCCGACGGCCGCTGTGTATTGCGCCACCAAATACGCCGTGCGGGCGATTTCCGAGGGCTTGCGCCAGGAAGTCGGAGGTGATGTGCGCGTGACGGTGATTTCCCCCGGCGTGACCGAGTCGGAACTGGCCGAGAGCAATTCCGATGAAGGGGGGCGTGCCGAAATGCGTGAGTTTCGCCGGATCGCCATTCCGGCCGAAGCCATCGCCCGGGCGATCGCCTATGCCATCGAACAGCCGGCGGATGTGGACGTCAGCGAACTGATTGTGCGACCCACTGCCAGTCCGTTCTGAGTCGAGTTGAACCGACAAGGAAACCCTTTGTGGCGAGGGAGCTTGCTCCCGCTGGGTTGCGAAGCGACCCCAGGATTTTGCGACTGCTGCGCAGTCGAGCGGGAGCAAGCTCCCTCGCCACAATGGGACTGCCTCAAGGTTGTGTCCAACCCGACATAGTCTGTGCGCCGGCGTTGGTGCTTATCGTTACGCCAGTTCCAACCGCGCCGCAGCACGCTGGGTGATCTGCGAGCGCACCCGGAACGACTCGGCCGCACGCCGTTGGGCTTCTTCCAGGACGCGCGTCGGCGCGGTGTCCGGGCTGCCGGCGGTAAACGGCGGGGCAGGGGCGTATTCGAGCTGCAGTTGGACCAGCTCGGCGGTGTCCTGGTCGAACAGTTCGGCCGCCAGGGTCAGGGCAAAATCGATCCCGGCCGTGATGCCACCCCCGGTGAGCAGGTTGCCGTCGCGGACCACGCGGTCCTTGACCGGCGTCGCGCCCAGGGTTAGCAACAGGCTGTGATAGGCCCAGTGAGTGGTGGCGCGCTTGCCTTGCAACAGGCCTGCCGCACCGAGCACCAACGCACCGGTGCACACCGAGGTGATGTATTTCGCGTCGGCGGCTTGCCGCCTGACGAAGGCCAGCGTCTGCTCGTCTTCCATCAGCGGCCCGACGCCGGTCCCGCCGGGGACGCAGATCACATCGAGCTTCGGGCAGTCCTCGAACGTGGTGGTGGGCAGCAGCACCAGCCCGGTACTCGCGGTGACCGGGGCCAGGTCCTTCCAGATCAGGTGGACCTTCACATCTGGCAACGAGGCCAATACGTCATAAGGGCCGGTCAGGTCCAACTGCTGGACTTGGGGGAATAACAGCAAACCGATCTGCAACGTCATGTCGCGTTCTCCTTTGGATGATGCCCGAGGGGTGGACGGTTTTACTTTAGATCCGTAGGCTCTGGCGTATACGCCAATAAGCCCACGAATCACGCCAATATGCCCAACCCACCGAAACCCGTTCATGTCCTGGCCTTCGCCAACGTGCAAGTGCTGGATGTCACCGGGCCCTTGCAGGTGTTTGCCTCGGCCAACGATTTGGCTCGCCAGCAAGGCCTGCCGCTGCCTTATACGCCGACGGTCATCGCGGTGGGTGGCGGGGCGGTGATGTCCTCCGCGGGGTTGGCGCTGATGGCCGAGCCGCTGCCGAGCGAGGGCAGCGACACGTTGCTGATTGCTGGTGGCTGGGGCGTGTACGAAGCGGCGAAAGATCCGGCGCTGGTGGCCTGGATCCAGGCGCACGGCCTGCGTTCGCGAAGGGTGGCGTCGGTGTGCACCGGAGCGTTCCTGCTGGCCGCCAGCGGGTGGCTGGACGGACGGCGCGTGGTGACGCACTGGACTCGCTGCGAGCAATTGGCCGAGCAACATCCGCAATTGCGGGTCGAGCCCAACCCGATTTTTATCAACGACGGTCCGGTCTGGACCTCGGCCGGGGTGACGGCCGGCATCGACCTGGCCCTGGCGCTGGTCGAGGAGGACTTGGGCCGCGCGGTGGCGCTGGAGGTCGCCCGCCAACTGGTGGTGTTCCTCAAGCGTCCTGGCGGGCAATCGCAGTTCAGCGTGACGTTGTCGCTGCAAAAACAGGGCAGTCGGTTCGATGACCTGCACGCCTGGATCGCCGAAAACCTCACCCGTGACCTTGGCCTGTCGAGCCTGGCCGCCGAGGTGGGCATGAGCGAGCGCAGCTTTGTGCGTCACTACCGCGCCGACACCGGCCAGACCCCGGCGCGGGCCGTCGAGTTGATTCGCGTGGAAACCGCGCGCCGTTTGTTGTCCGACACCGCGGTGTCAATCAAACGGGTGGCGGTGCAATGTGGTTTTGGCAGCGAGGAAACCTTGCGCCGAAGTTTCCTACGGGCCATGGGCGTGACGCCCCAGGCCTATCGCGAGCGGTTCGCCGTCAGCCCTCAAGCAGATCCAACAACGCCTTGAGCGTGGCCTCGGGAGCTTCCTGGGGAATGTTGTGGCCGACACCGGCGAGCACTCGGCGCTCATAAAAACCCGTGAAATGCGCAATGTCTTCATCGTGTTCCGCAGCAGGCCCCACGCCATCATCGGCGCCGCACAGGGAAATGCTCGGCACGCTGATGGCCGGTTGCGCCGTCAGTTTTTCCTCCATCCACTCCAGCGTCGGATCGCCCGGTGCGTACATGAAGCGATGGCGGTAGGAGTGGATCACCACATCGACGAAGTCCGGGTTGTCGAACGACGCGGCGCTGAGGGGGTACAGTTCGGCGCCACGTTTCCAGGTCGGCGACCACAGGCGCCAAAGCAAGCCACACAGCTCGCGCCGGTTCTGGGTCAGGCCCTCGACACCCCGGGCCGTGTGGAAGTAGTACTGATACCACAGCCGATGTTCGGTTTCCGGGCCCAGCGGTTGCCTGGAGCGCGGAATATCCTGCAGGTTGTAGCCATCGCCGGTCACCAGGCAGCGCACGCGCTCGGGCCACAGTGCCGCGACGATACACGCCGCCCGACCGCCCCAGTCGTAGCCACACAGCGCCGCTTGGGGGATGGAGAGTGCGTCCATCAGGTCCAGCAGGTCCTGGGCCAGGGCGGCTTGCTGGCCGGAGCGCAGGATGGCCGGATTGTTGAAACGGGTCGGGCCGTAGCCGCGCAGGTAGGGCACGATGACCCGGTAGCCACGCTGGGCCAGGGCCGGCGCGACTTCATCGAACGCCCTGGGATCGTAAGGAAAACCGTGCAGCAGGATGATCGGGTCGCCGCTGGCGGGGCCGTGTTCTTCGTAGGCAATGCGCAGTAACGGCGTGACGGCGAAGTTGATCCTGGGCTCAAGGTTCATGTCGGCCTCCGGCAGTGTGCGGTTGTGTTCAGGCAGGTTCCTGGTTGACGTATTTGGCCCGATCCGGCGTGAACGTCACAATCATGTTCGTGCTGGAACAGGTCAGGGTGCGCTCCTGGGTCAGGTCGATGTCCAGGTCTTCACCGCGCAGGCCCTGCCATTGGGCGAGGTATTTGAGGCAACCGAATTTTTCGTTTTTCTTCCGGCTGCGGCTGACGCCACCTTTCCACCCCAGCACCGGCAACTCCCCGGCCAGACAGCGTTGCGCCAGTTCGGGAAACTTCACCGAACGATCGCGGCCGATTTCCCAGCACTTGATCAAGCCCCGGTCGTGGCCTTCCCAGAGGTCTTCGCGGGTCAGGCCTGTTCGGGGTGGGGTGGTGATGGGGCGTTTGATATGGGTCATGTCAGGTCCTTGAGTCGGGTTTTTATCGGGCAGCTCCGCTGCACCCGTGAGAGCGTCGATCTTAGGAGGGGTTGGCGGGGCTGGCAACTCGAAACGGGGTGTAACGCTAAATGGGTGGCTTGCGGTGATTGCTTCTGTGGCGAGGGAGCTTGCTCCCGCTAGGTTGCGAAGCGACCCCATACCGGACGCTGTTTTTTGGAGGCTGGAAGATTTTTGCGCCTGCTGCGCAGTCGAGCGGGAGCAAGCTCCCTCGCCACGGGGTTGTGTTCCTACAAAAAAATAGGTGAACCGGAATTTTCTGGCGACTCACGTCGGTTGCCGGTTCGGAAGGGGTGGGGATAGGCTTTGCCCGTCGCTGCAAAATCAGCGACCGGGTTTGGTCACCCGTCCAATGTCAGGCGCATACGCGCCAACCTCAGCCTTTTTCGTAGCGAGGTCGGTGAACTCATTTTTCAAGCTAGGAGTTTCACAATGGACAAGATCAATCGTCATGGAGCCGAAAACCTCTCTGCCTACACCACCTTCGATACACAAAAACTCCGTGAAGCCGCCGACCGGGCGCTGAACGTTCACTTGTCTCCTCCCGCCCCACCCAAGCCCGACACCCAGGACGGCCAGGTTTTCACCGTGGTTCCCGGCCTCAACACCGAATCGGTGCTGACCACCCTCAGCGAAACCCTGGCTTCGGCCGATGCGCTGGTCAGTGACCTGGGGTTCGAGTTGGAAGGTTCCCGGCGTCATGTAGCGCTGGGGATTCAACAATTGATCGAACTGGCCAGGTTGCTGGCCAACCGAGCGTTGGATGACCTCGAATTGGCCGACTCAATACAATAGTCAGCCCACCACTTTCCCTGTGGCGAGGGAGCTTGCTCCCGCTCGACTGCGCAGCAGGCGCAAAATCTTGGGGTCGCTTCGCAACCCAGCGGGAGCAAGCTCCCTCGCCACAGGGACTGTGCCCAGTCTGAAGGGCCATTCAGCTCACGGCTGCCAATGATTCTTCTCGCCGCTCAACTTGCGGTCCAGGAAGCTCGCCGCACTGATCAGCGCCAGGTGGGTCAGGGCCTGGGGAGTATTGCCCAGATGGTAGCCGTGGCTGTCGAATTCTTCGGCGTACAACCCCAGCGGGTTGGCGTAGCGCAGCAGTTGTTCGAACTCCAGCTGGGCTTTTTCCACGCGGCCGGCGCGGGCCAGGCATTCGACGTACCAGAACGAGCAGGCGGCGAAGGAGCCTTCGGTGCCGCTGAGGCCGTCGATGGGGCTGTCGTCGTTGCGGTAGCGGTAGACCATGCCGTCGCGCACCAGGCTTTTTTCGATGGCATCGAGTGTCGACAGCCAGCGCGGGTCGCGGGCGCTGACGAAGCGCACCAAAGGCATCAACAGCATCGAGCCGTCCAGGGCGGTGCTGCCCAGGCGCTGGATGAAATGCTGGTGTTCGTCGTTCCAGAAGTGGGTCCAGATGTCCTGGTAAATGGCCTGGCGGGTCTCGTCCCAGCGAGCGAACGGGGCGGGCAGGGAGCGTTTTTCGGCCAGGCGGATGGCGCGGTCGACGGCGACCCAGCACATCAGCCGCGAGTGCAGGAAATGCTGTTTGTCGCCGCGCATTTCCCAGATGCCCACGTCCTTGTCCTGCCAGACAGTGCATACCTGGTCGATCACCTCGACGGTGTGTTTCCAACCTTGATGGGAGATGGCTTCGCCGTATTTGTTGACCAGGTACACCGCGTCCATCAGCTCGCCAAAAATATCCAATTGCACCTGCTGGTAAGCCAGGTTGCCGATGCGCACCGGTTGCGCGTTGCCGAAGCCGCTCAAGTGCGGCAGCTCGGTTTCCGGCAGTTCCTGCCTGCCGTCCAGGCCATAAAGGATGTTGAGTTTGGTCGGCTGCTCGCAGCAGTCGCTGACCCGGCCCCGCAGCCAGCGCATGTAGGCATTGGCTTCGTCGACGAAACCCAGGCGCATGAACGCGTAGACCGTGAACGAAGCGTCGCGGATCCAGGTGTAGCGGTAATCCCAGTTGCGCTCGCCCCCGCGGGTTTCCGGCAGGCCGAAGGTGGCGGCGGCGAGGATGGCGCCGTGTTTGCGCGAGGTCAGCAGTTTCAGCGCCAGGGCCGAGCGGTTGACCACTTCGCGCCAGCGCCCGCGATAGTTGGATTGGCCGATCCAGCCGCGCCAGAACGCCAGGGTCCGTTCCAGGCACATCGCGCTGGCATCGTCCTGCAGGCGCGGGTCGTCGATGCCGCCCAGCAGGAATTCGGCGCGCTGGCCCTGTTCCAGGGTGAACTCGGCCACGGCGACGTTGCCGTCCAGCGTCATGGGCTGATCGCCGCATAAACGCAGGCTCGGATGCCCCGGCGCGCTGAAGCAAATGTGGCTGCCGTCCTGGCTCGCGGTCGTCGCGGCCCGGGCGTAGTCATGCCGCACCGCGCAGCGCAGGCGAAACGTCGCACTGCCGACGGTCATGTGGACCTTGCGCATCAGCACCGGCAAATCGTCTTCGCTGTCGCCGATGGGCAGCAGGTCGGTGATTTCCACCACAGCGCCGTCGCTCAGCCAACGGGTTTGCAACACGTTGGTGTCGGGCAGGTAGATCTGTTGCCGACGGGCGTTCGGCAGGTCAGGCGCGAGTTGGAAAATGCCCGCTTCCGGAGTATCGAGCAGGGAACAGAAGATCGACGGGCTGTCGAATTCCGGCCAGCAGAAGAAATCGACGCTGCCCCGGTCGTTGACCAGCGCGGCGCTGCGCATGTCGCCGATGATGCCGTGGTTCTCGATGGGGCTTTGCGGTTCGTCATGGTCAGCCATTGCCGCGAAACCCCGGATAAAGGCTCAACCCGCCATCGATGACCAGCCTGGTGCCCTCCACATAATCGGACCAGTCCGAGGCCAGCCAGACCACCGCATTGGCGACGTCCTCGACATCGCCGACGCGCCCGTATGGAATCAGCTCCAGCAGTTTCTGCTCCTGCTTGCCCTCGGTGGCTTCGCGGTTGATGGCCGTGCGGATGGCGCCGGGAGCGATGCTGTTGATGCGGATGCGCTGGTGGCTGGTTTCCTGGGCCAGGCTCTGCATCAGCAGATCGACACCGCCCTTGGACGCGGCGTAATTGACGTGGCCGGCCCAGGGAATGCGCTGGTGCACCGAGCTCATGTGGATGATCTTGCCGGCGGCCCGGGACACGCCCTGGCGAATGCCCTGGCGATTGAAGATTCGCAGGGCGGCGCGGGCGCAAAGGAACTGGCCGGTGAGGTTGGTGCCGATCACGGTGTTCCAGTCTTCCAGGCTCATATCGACGGCGGCGGCGTCTTTTTGCAAACCGGAATTGGCCACCAGGATGTCCAGTGTGCCAAAGGCATCGAGGGCTTGGGCGAACAGGTGCTCGACCTCCTGTTCCTTCGATACGTCGGCCCCCACGGCGATGGCGCGGCCGCCGTTGGCGTTGATTTCACGGGCCAGTTCTTGCGCCGGCTCGGCGTTGGAATGGTAGTTGAGCACCACGGCGGCACCCGCATCTGCCAACGCCTTGGCCGCGCCTGCGCCAATGCCGGAGCTGGCGCCGGTGACCAGGGCAACCTGTCGGGCGAGGGATATCTGCATGGTCTAGCACCTTGAGTTGAGGGCCTTACCTGCTGACTGGTTTGAGGTGGGTGGAGTTCAGTTGGGTGAGGCGGTCATTCACAATGAACGGAACACATCAACAGATGTACAACACAAGACATGTGGCGAGGGAGCTTGCTCCCGCTGGGCTGCGCAGCAGCCCCAAAAGGCAATGAGCTCAATCTACCTGAATGTTCGAGGCGTCAGGTTTTGGGGCCGCTTCGCAGCCCAGCGGGAGCAAGCTCCCTCGCCACAAAAGGCCGCCTGCCGCAGGGCCGCTGTTACCACCCCCGTCCCGAATTCACCCAGAAATTCACCGACAACGACGTCGACACCGACTCCACCTGGTGAAACCAGCCCTCCGGCAAAAACAGCAAATCCCCAGCCTCCAGCGTCACGCGCAGGAAGGTCACGTCACGGGCCTGGGGGAAGCGTTGGTAGTCCGGCGCGTCCGGGTTGAAATCGCAGCCGTCCAGCCCGCCTTGGGGCGCCGTGGACCAGGTGCCCAAGGCTTCGCGATGATGAGGCGCGGCGAGGGTGAAGGTTTTCTGGCCCCAGACCTGGGCGAACAGATTGTCGGTGTCGTCGCGATGCAGGGGCGTCAGGGTGCCCTTGGGGCCGATCCAGATACGCGGTGGGATGAACAACGACGGGTCGAAGTAGGGCGGGTACTTGATCTGCTCCATTAGCTGCGCCGGCAGGATGTTGTTGCCCATGTAGGCCGGTGGTTCACCGTCGGCACCCTTGGCCGCCGGGCTGTCGAGGGAAGCGATAAAGTCGGCCATGGACGTGGAGCGAAAATCCCGCTCGGTGGAGAAGGTCTTCTTCACGTAGTCGCCATGACGGGTGATGCCTTGCAGCTCGGCGAAATGCACCAGGGATTCTTCGCGGCTGAGCTTGAACAACGGCCAGTCCTGCAAGGCATCGCTGATGACCAGCGGAATGCCGTGGGGCAGGTACCGGGCGCGGAATTCCTGCACCGACAGCCCACCGCGGGGCCGCCGTTCCACGCTGCGTTGGGTCGGCAGGCTGGCGGTGAGTTTTTCGCTGCAGCGCGGCGGGGGCGGGTAGCGCTTGTTCATGTCAACCTTTTCCACCACGCCACCGCCATGCCGGGCATGGTCGATGATCTGCGGCAGCAACGTCGCCAGGCCCATGTTGCCGCCGATTTTCAGGCGACCGCTGGCGAACAGTTCTTCGACATTGGCCATGCCGGCCATGATCCCGAGGAAGTCCTTCTCCGCCACCTCGATGGTCACGTCGGGGCTGGTGTGGCGGCCCGCCTCGGTGCGGCTGCTGGCCTTGACCTCGGACCAGTACGCCTGGTGCGGGCCGAACACGAATTGGAAGACGCCTTCGATACCAACGGCGCCGGCATTGGCGAACAGCTTGCCCAGGATGGTGTGCAGGTCCACGGCGGTCACTCTTGCGGGTTTTTGGTCTTAGCAGGTAACGAGGGCCCGGATCAGAAATTTAGGCCCTGTCGCTGCGTCATCGACCCTCGCCCTATCGCGTCGCGACCATGAACAGCCGGGGAAACGGCAGCAGCACCGTTCCATCGTCCTGTGCTGGGTAAGCCTGTTCGATCGCCTTGAGATACTGCGCCAGGTATTGCTCGCGCTGTGTCTCGTCCAGCGGCTCGAGAAACGGCCGCAAGGCGCTGCCCTTGAACCATTCCACCACGCCTGCGGCACCGCCGGCCAAGGGGTGATGGTAGGTGGTGCGCCACACATCGACGCGGCTGCAGTGGGGCTTGAGGATCGCGTAATAGGCGCTGGCATCCGCCATCTCGGTACGCGAATCAGCCGCCGCGGCCAGTTGGCTGGCCCAAGGCCCGTTGGCGGCGATTTCCCGCATCAAACGGTGGGAGGGCTGGGGCAGGTTGTCGGGCATCTGGATCGCCAGGCTACCGCCGGGGGCGAGTTTGCCCATCAGCGAGGGCAGCAGGGTCGCGTGGTCGGGCAGCCATTGCAGCACCGCGTTGGCGAAGATCACGTCGAACGGCCGGGGTTCATCCCATTGGCCAATGTCGGCCGTATCGAATGTTACGGCGGGCAAGCGCTTGCGTGCGGCGTCGACCATGTCGCTGGAACTGTCCAGGCCGCGTACCGTGGCGCCGCTGAAATGTTCCACCAACAGTTCGGTGGAGTTGCCCGGGCCGCATCCCAGGTCGATCACCGTGCGCGCCTCCACGGGAGGAATGGCGGCGAGCAGGTCCCGGGACGGACGGGTGCGTTCCTGTTCGAAGGTGACATATTGCTTGGCGGACCAACCCATGGCGTTCTCCTGTGCGGTGCAGGGATCGAGATGTCGCCAGTATAAGGTCGTGTGGGAAGATGAGCCGCGTTATCGTTCATCGCGGGCAAGCCTTGCTCCCACATGCCTCGCTCTCACATGCCTTACACCCAGAAGGGGCAGGCATCTCGTGGCGAACGTCACGGTTTTGACTAATTCCATGGGTTAGGATTTCGTTATCTTCCCTACACGACCGATCGGAGAAAACCGCAGTGACCCAACTGACCCTGCTGTGCCTGCCTTATTCCGGCGCCAGCGCGATGGTGTATAGCCGCTGGCGGCGCACGTTGCCGCAATGGCTGCACGTGCAACCGGTGGAATTGCCGGGGCGCGGTGCGCGCTTCGACGAGCCGCTGCACACCGACATGGGCCCGTTGGCGATGCAACTGGCGCGGGAGCTGCACCCGACGCTCCAGGCCCCGTACGCCTTGTTCGGCCACAGCCTGGGCGCGCTGCTGGCCTGCGAAATCGCCCATGCCCTGCGTGAGCTTGGCAGCCCGGAACCGGTGGCGCTGTTTGCCTCCGGCACCGCGGCGCCGACGATGCGCGCCGACTATGACCGCGGTTTCGCCAAGGCGAAAACCGACGCTGAGTTGATCGAGCAACTGCGCACCCTCAATGGTACGAGCGAGGAGATACTGGCCAATGAAGAGCTGATGGACCTGACCCTGCCGATCCTGCGGGCCGACTTTTTGCTGTGCGGCCGTTTCCAGCCACGGCAACGTCCGCTGCTCAAGTGCCCGGTGCATGTATTCGGCGGCACGGCCGACAAGGCCACCACGGAGCAACTGATGGGCTGGCGCCAGGAAACCACGGGCAGCTTCTCGGTCGACATGCTGGCGGGCGGGCACTTCTTCATTCATGAGCACGAGGCCAAGGTGCTGCGGCTGATCAAGGATCAATTGAGCGTGCATCATCGGCGGCATGGGTTGGCCATCAGCGCCTAGCCCGTTCAAGACCCGCTTCTGTGGCGAGGGAGCTTGCTCCCGCTGGGCGGCGAAGCCGCCCCAAAGAAACTTGCAGTAGTCCAGACAGACCGCATCAGCCGGTTTACGACTGCTGCGCAGCCGAGCGGGAGCAAGCTCCCTCGCCACGGGTTTCTTCCTTTCTGACACTTGTTCTCAAGCGCTAATTTTTCCGGTTTGCATTCGTTTCATAGGGACGACTTGCCTTTGTGCCTTGTGCCCACTGATTCCGGATACCCCAGAAATGAATGCTGAAGACGCCTTGAAACTTGCTCGCCGGTTTATCGGGTTGCCCCTGGAAAAGCGCCGGATGTTCCTGGCCGCGTTGGCCAAGGAGGGCGTGGAGTTCAGCGGTTTCCCCATTCCCCAAGGCGTCGAGGCCGAGGATCGCCAGGCGTTGTCCTATGCCCAGCAGCGCATGTGGTTTCTCTGGCAACTGGAGCCGGGCAGCGGCGCCTACAACCTGCCGGGAGCGGTGCGGCTCAAGGGCGCGTTGAGCCTGTCGGCGCTGGAGCAAGCCTTCGCCAGCCTGGTGGCCCGTCATGAAACCCTGCGCACGGTGTTCCAGCGCCAGGCCGACGACAGCCTCCTGCAAGTGCCCTCCAGCGCCGCACTGGTGATAGGCCGCAAGGACTTCAGCGCCTTGCCGGTTGCCGAGCGCGAGCAGGCGGTGCGCCAGGCCGCCGAAGCCCACTCGCTGCAGCCCTTCGACCTGTCCAGCGGCCCGTTGCTGCGGGTCGAACTGCTCAAGCTCGATGATCAAGAGCACGTGCTGCTGCTGACCTTGCACCACATCGTCTCAGACGGCTGGTCGATGAACGTGCTGATCGACGAATTCATTCGCTGCTATGACGCCCATGAGGCGGGGGTGGAACCACAACTGGCCGACTTGCCGATCCAGTACAGCGACTATGCCTTGTGGCAGCGCCGCTGGCTGGAAGCCGGCGAGCAGGCGCGTCAACTCGACTATTGGCAGGCGCAACTGGGCGATGAGCATCCCGT
This sequence comes from Pseudomonas sp. CG7, assembly GCF_023701885.1. NCBI lineage: Bacteria > Pseudomonadati > Pseudomonadota > Gammaproteobacteria > Pseudomonadales > Pseudomonadaceae > Pseudomonas > Pseudomonas sp. CG7. Next base: position 14,629 of record NZ_JABAEE010000022.1, read on the forward strand.
GCTGGAACTGCCTATCGATCACCCGCGCCCGGCGATGCCCAGCTATCGCGGCACGCGCTTTGAATTCGCCGTGGAGCCGGCACTGGCCGAGCAACTGCGCACCACCGCCCAGCAGCATGGCGTCACCCTGTTCATGCTCCTGCTCGGCGCGTTCAACGTGCTGCTGCATCGCTACACCGGCCACACCGATATCCGCGTTGGTGTGCCCATCGCCAACCGCAATCGCGCCGAAACCGAAGGGCTGATCGGCTTTTTCGTCAACACCCAGGTGTTGCGTACCGAGCTCGGCGGCCAGACCCGGGTCGATGAGTTGCTGCGCACGGTCAAGGAAGCCGCCCTCGGCGCCCAGGCCCATCAGGACTTGCCCTTCGAACGGTTGGTGGAAGCCCTGAAACTGGAACGCAGCCTCAGCCATACCCCGCTGTTCCAAGTGATGTATAACCACCAGCCGCAAGTGGCCGACATCGCCAGTATCCGCACGGCTTCGGGGCTGGAGTTGTCGATGTTGGAATGGCAGGGCCGCACCACGCAATTCGACTTGACCCTCGACACCTGGGAAAAGGCCGGCAAGCTGCATGCGGCACTGACCTACGCCAACGATCTGTTCGACGCCGCGACGGTCGAGCGCATGGCCCGGCACTGGACGCGGCTGCTGCAAGGCATGGTCGACGACAATCGCGCGCTCGTCGGCGAGTTGCCGCTGCTGGAAGCCGATGAATATCAGCGCCTGATCCATGATTGGAACCCGGTGGACGCGCCGTTCGACCAGGCGCTGTGCATCCACCAGATGATCACCCGCCAGGCCGAGGCCACGCCGGATGCCTTGGCCGTCACCTTCGCCAACACGCGCCTGACCTACAGTGAACTCGACGGCCGCGCCAATCGGCTGGCCCACAAGCTCATCGAGCTGGGCGTGGGCCCGGAAGTCCGTGTCGGCGTGGCGATGCCGCGCTCCGAACACCTGCTGATCGCCTTGCTGGCAGTGCTCAAGGCCGGTGGCGCCTACGTGCCGCTGGACCCGGACTACCCGGCCGAGCGCGTGGCCTACATGCTTGACGACAGTCGCGCCCGGGTCTTGCTGACAGAACAGGCGGTGGCGGCGACGCTCAGCGTGCCGGCCGAAACCGCCGTGCTGATGCTGGATCGGATCGAGTTGGGGCAGTACTCACTCAGCGCGCCGACCACTCAAGTCACGCCAGACAACCTCGCGTACGTGATCTACACCTCCGGTTCCACCGGCCAGCCCAAGGGCGTGGCGATTGCCCATCGCAACGTGCTGGCGCTGATCGACTGGTCCCGATCGGTCTACAGCCGCGACGACATCCAGGGTGTACTCGCCTCCACGTCGGTGTGCTTCGATTTGTCGGTGTGGGAACTGTTCGTGACCCTGGCCAACGGCGGCTCGCTGATCATCGCCCGTAATGCCCTGGAGTTGCCGCAACTGCCGGCCCGGGACCAGGTGCGCCTGATCAACACCGTGCCCTCGGCGATTGCCGCGTTGCAGCGCAGCGGTGAGATCCCGGCCAGCGTACGCATCATCAACCTGGCCGGTGAGCCGCTCAAGCAAAGTCTGGTGGATACCCTCTACCAACACCCGACCTGTGGGAGCGAGCTTGCTCGCGATAGCGGTGTGCCAATCACTGATGGGTCAACTGACAGAGCGCCATCGCGAGCACGCTCGCTCCCACAGTTGGGTGGCGTTGAGCATGTGTACGATCTTTATGGCCCCTCGGAAGACACCACCTATTCCACCTGGACTCGCCCCACCGCCGGCGGCCCGGCGAACATCGGCCGGCCCCTCAAGCACACCGCCAGCTACCTGCTCGACGCTGACCTGCAACCGGTGCCCCAAGGCGTCTCGGCAGAGTTGTACCTGAGCGGCGCGGGCATCACCCGGGGTTACCTCGGCCAGGCCGCGATGACCGCTGAAAAGTATGTGCCCAACCCATTCTCCACCCACGGCGAACGCCTGTACCGCACCGGTGACCTGCCCCGTTACCAGGCCGACGGCGCCTTGCAGTACGTTGGCCGTATCGATCATCAGGTCAAGGTCCGCGGCTTCCGTATCGAACTGGGGGAAATCGAGGCGCGCCTGCTGCAACAACCCCAGGTGCGCGAACTGGCGGTGCTGGCCCAGGACGGCGAACATGGCCAACAACTGGTGGCCTTCATCGTCCCGAGCGAGGCCGCGGTGCTGAGGGAGGCCGACGCCCAGGTACGGTTGCGCGAACCCCTCAAGGCTGCTTTGCGTGAACACCTGCCGGACTACATGGTGCCGGCCTACCTGGTGTTCCTCGCAGAACTGCCGCTGACCCCTAACGGCAAACTCGACCGCAAGGCGTTGCCGGCCATCGATGGCAGTGAGCAGCAACGTGAATTCGTCGCGCCCCATAGCTCGATGGAAAAGGCCCTGGCGGCGATCTGGCAGGACGTGCTGAACCTCGACAGCATCGGCCTGGAAGACAACTTCTTCGAACTGGGCGGCGATTCCATCGTCTCCATGCAAGTGGTCAGCCGGGCGCGGCAGGCCGGGATCGTGCTCAATCCCAAGGCGCTGTTCCAGCACCAGACCCTGCGCAGCCTGGCGCTGGTCGCGCGCCAGGGCGACAGTCATACGATCGATCAGGGCTTGGCGCGCGGCGCGGTGCCGTTGACGCCGGTGCAGCAGTGGTTCTTCGAGCGTGACATCCCCGAGCGCCAGCACTGGAACCAGTCGCTGTTGCTGGTGCCTGGCGAACACCTCGACGCCGTGGCATTGGCGTCGGCCCTGGCCCGTCTGGCTGAGCACCATGACAGCCTGCGCCTGCGCTTTACCCAAGTGAACGGCCACTGGCAGCAAGCCTATGCCGAGCCGTCGACGGCCAGCCTGGTGTGGCAGCGCTCGGCGACGTCGGTCGAGCAGCTCAACGCCCTGTGCGATGACGCCCAGCGCAGCCTCGACCTGGAAGACGGACCGCTGCTGCGGGCCTTGCTGGTGGACATGGCCGATGGCAGCCAGCGCTTGTTGCTGGCGATCCATCACTTGGTGGTAGACGGTGTTTCCTGGCGCGTGCTGCTGGACGATCTGCAACAGTTCTACCGCCAATTGCGGGCCGGCCAGCCGATCCAGGTACCGGCCAAGACCAGCGCTTATGGACAATGGGCCGAGCAACTGCACGGGCATCTCGATGGCTTCATGGGCAGTCTCGATTACTGGCGCGCCCAGGGTCATGCACCGGCCGGCAACGGCTTGCCGTGCGACTACCCCGAGCGGCTGCTGGAGGTCCGTGACGAGCGCAAGGTGCAAGTGCGGCTGGACGCCGAACAGACCCGCCAACTGCTGCAACAGGCGCCCAAGGCCTACCGCACCCAGGTCAATGACCTGCTGCTGACGGCCCTGGCCCTTACGGTGTGCCGTTGGACCGGCCAGGACAGCACGCTGATCCAGCTCGAAGGCCATGGCCGTGAAGAGCTGTTCGAGGGCGTTGACCTGACCCGCACCGTCGGTTGGTTCACCAGCCTGTTCCCGATCAGCCTCAGCCCGGCGCCGGCGTTGAGTGCATCGGTCAAGGCCATCAAGGAACAACTGCGCGCCGTGCCGGACAAGGGCCTGGGCTACGGCGTGCTGCGCTATTGGGGCGAACCTGATGTGCGTGCCGAACTGGCGGCCTTGCCGGTGCCGCGCATCACCTTCAACTACCTGGGCCAGTTCGACCGGCAGTTCGATGACGGCGCGCTGTTCGTGCCGTCCAGCGAAGGCAGTGGCGCGGCGCAGCATGCCCGGGCGCCGCTGGCAAACTGGTTGACGGTGGAAGGCCAGGTCTACGGCGGCGAGCTGTCCCTGAACTGGGGTTTCAGCGAGCGGATGTTCAAGCAGCAGACCATCGAGGCCCTGGCCGCTGACTACCTCGCCGAACTGAGGGCGTTGATCGAACATTGCTGCGCGCTGGAAGCGCCCCAGGCCACGCCCTCGGACTTCCCCCTGGCGCGCATCAGCCAGGCGCAACTCGACAGCCTGCCGGTAGCCGCCGGGCAGCTCGACGATCTCTATCCGCTGTCACCGATGCAGCAGGGCTTGCTGTTCCACACCTTGTACGAGCAGGCAGCGGGGGAATACATCAACCAGTTGCGGGTGGACGTCCAAGGCATCGATGCACAGCGCTTCGCCGAGGCCTGGCAGGCCACCCTCGATGCTCACGATAGCTTGCGCAGCGGCTTTGTCTGGCAGGGCGACCTCGAGCAGCCGTTGCAGATCGTCCGTCGCCAGGTCGAATTGCCATTCACGCTCCTCGATTGGCGCGGGCGCGATCACCTCGCCGAGGCCCTGAATGAGCGTGCCGACGCCGAGCGCCGCGCGGGTTTCGACCTGGCCCAGGCGCCGTTGCTGCGCCTGGTGCTGGTGCAGACCGAGGCCGAGGGCTGGCACCTGATCTACACCCATCACCACATCCTGATGGACGGCTGGAGCAACGCTCAACTGCTCGGTGAAGTATTGCAGCGCTACAGCGGTCGCTTGCCCAAGGCCAATGTCGGGCGTTATCGCGACTACATCGCCTGGCTGCAACGCCAGGACGCGCAACTGGGCGAGACGTTCTGGACCGGCCAGTTGGCCACCCTGCAAGAACCAACCCGATTGGCGCGCGTCATGTCTGCCAGTGAAATCCACAGCGGCCATGGCGATCACTTCCAGACCCTGGACGCGGCCCGTACCCAGGCCCTGGAACAGTTCGCCCGCCAACAGAAAGTCACCCTCAACACCTTGGTGCAAGCGGCGTGGCTGTTGCTGCTGCAACGCTACACCGGTCATGACAGCGTCGCCTTTGGTGCCACCGTGGCCGGGCGTCCGGCGGATCTGCCGGGCATCGAGCAACAGGTCGGCCTGTTCATCAACACCTTGCCGGTGATCGCCGCGCCGCGTCCGGACCAAACGGTCGGTGCCTGGCTGCAAGCCGTGCAGGCGCAGAACCTCAGCCTGCGGGAGTTCGAGCACACACCGTTGGCGGATATCCAGCGCTGGGCCGGGCAGGGCGGCGAGGCGCTGTTCGACAACATCCTGGTCTTCGAGAACTACCCGATTGCCCAGGCCCTGGCAGAAGGTGCCGGACAGGGCGCGGTGTTTGGCGACGTCAGCCACCTGGAGCAAACCCATTACCCATTGAGTGTGGCCGTGACGCTCGGACAGACCTTAGCGCTGCATTACAGTTTCGACCGGGCGCATTTCAGCCAAGCGGCCATCGAAGGCATCGGCGCGCATCTGTTGCAGCTGTTGCAGCGCTTCGCCGAATCCCCCGTGCGCCATCTTGGACAAATCGCCCTGGTCAGCGCCGAGGAACAGGCCCGGCAACAGGCCGCCAATCATCCGCAGCCGTACCCGACCGACATCCCCGTACATCAACGCATTGCCGATCTGGCGGCGCACAAGCCCCACGCCACGGCAGTGATCTTCGACGGCCAGCGTTTCAGCTATGGCGACATCGACCGTCGCGCCAACCGCCTGGCCCACAAGCTCATCGAACTGGGCGTGGGGCCGGAAACCCGCGTTGGCGTGGCCCTGCCGCGCAGCGAAGGGGTGATCGTCGCGCTGCTGGCGGTGCTCAAGGCCGGCGGCGCCTATGTGCCGCTGGACACCAGCTACCCACGGGAACGCCTGACGTACCTGATCGAGGATTCCGGGCTGGCGCTGTTGCTCACCGACTCCCGGGTGTCGGCGCAGTTGCCGCTGGAGGGTGCCGACCAGGTGCTGGAGCTCGATCGCCTGGACGTGAGCCTGCAATCGGCGGATGCACCTTCGGTCAGCGTCGATCCGCAGAACCTCGCCTACGTGATCTACACCTCCGGCTCCACCGGCAACCCCAAAGGCGTGAGCGTGGCCCACGGTCCGCTGGCGATGCACTGCCAGGCCATCGGCGAGCGCTACGAGATGCGCGACAGTGATTGCGAATTCCATTTCATGTCCTTCGCCTTCGACGGTGCCCACGAGCGCTGGCTCACCAGCCTGACCCACGGCGCCTCGCTGCTGATTCGCGACGACAGCCTGTGGACCCCGGAACAGACTTATAGCGCGATGGGCGAGCACGGCGTGACCGTGGTGGCGTTCCCGCCGGTGTACCTGCAGCAACTGGCCGAACACGCCGAACGCGAAGGCAACCCGCCGAAGGTGCGCATCTACTGCTTTGGCGGCGATGCGGTGCCCAATGCCAGCTTCGAACGGGTCAAGCGTGCCCTCGATCCGGACTTCATCATCAACGGCTACGGCCCGACCGAAACCGTGGTCACCCCGCTGATCTGGAAGGCTGGCCGCGAGGTGGCGTGTGGCGCCGCGTATGCGCCCATCGGCAGCCGCATCGGTGACCGCAGCGCCTACGTGCTCGACGCCGACTTGAACCTGCTGCCCCAAGGCATGGCGGGTGAGCTGTACCTGGGCGGTACCGGCCTGGCGCGGGGTTACCTGAACCGTCCGGGCCTGACGGCCGAGCGCTTTGTTGCCGACCCGTTCAGCACGGGCGGCGGCTTGCTCTACCGCACCGGCGACCTGGTGCGCCAACGCGCCGATGGCACTTTCGATTACCTGGACCGCATCGACAACCAGGTGAAGATCCGCGGCTTCCGCATTGAACTGGGTGAAGTCGAAGCCAGCCTGCAAGCCCTCGATGGGGTGCGCGAAGCGGTGGTCGTGGCACAGGAAGGGGCTGCTGGCAGCGGCAAGCGCCTGGTGGCCTATGTGGTTGCCAATGAAACTGTGCAAAAGGATTTCGCCGAGCACTTGCGTGACCAACTCAAGGCGACCCTGCCGGCACACATGGTCCCGGCCTATCTGCTGCTGCTCGACCGCCTACCGCTGACCCCCAATGGCAAGCTCGACCGCAAGAACCTGCCCAAGCCCGACGTCAGTCAGTTGCAGCAATCCTACGTGGCCCCGCGCAGCGCGCTGGAGCAGCAACTGGTGTCGATCTGGCAGGACGTGCTCAAACTTGAACGCGTGGGCCTGGGGGAGAACTTCTTCGAACTGGGCGGCGATTCCATCGTCTCGATCCAGGTGGTCAGTCGCGCGCGGCTGGTCGGTATCCACTTCACGCCGAAGGACCTGTTCCAGCACCAGACCATCGAGGCGCTGGCCGCCGTGGCACAGACGGGCGCGCCGCTGCAATTGATCGACCAGCAACCCGCGACCGGCGAAACCGCACTGCTGCCGATTCATCAATGGTTCTTCGCCCAGCCGATTCCCGCCCGTCATCACTGGAACCAGTCGGTGATGCTCAAGCCGACCGAGGCACTCGATCCCCAGGCATTGGAGCGGGCCTTGGGTGCGCTGGTGGTGCACCACGACAGCCTGCGCCTGGCCTTCACCGAGCAGGCTGACGGCTGGACGGCGCGCTACCGTGACGGGGTTGCTGACGGCAGTGTCTGGCACGCCGAAGTCGTCGATCTTGTCGCACTGCAAGCCTTGGGCGACCAGGCCCAGCGCAGCCTGCAACTGGACGGCGGCACGCTGATCCGTGCGGTGCTGGCGAACCTCGCCGATGGCACCCAGCGTCTGTTGCTGATCGTGCATCACCTAGTGATCGACGGGGTGTCCTGGCGGATCCTCGTCGAAGACCTGCAAACGGCTTATCGGCAGGTGCTTGTAGGAATAATCGTGCAACTGCCAGCCAAGACCAGCGCGATCAAGGCCTGGACCGAAGCGTTGCAGGGCTACGCCAGCAGCGCAGCCCTGCAGGCCGAGATGGGCTTCTGGCAGCAGCAATTGCAAGGCACCTCCACGGCGTTGCCATGGGACAACCCCCAGGGCGGACGGCAGCATCGCCAAGCCTTGACCATTCGCTCTTCACTGGACAAGACCCTCACTCGACAACTGTTGCAGGAGGCTCCGGCGGCCTATCGCACCCAGGTCAATGACCTGCTGCTCACCGCCCTGGCGCGGGTGATGGTGCGCTGGACCGGCGCTGACAGTGTGCTGCTGCAACTTGAAGGCCATGGCCGTGAAGAGCTGTTCGAGCACATCGACCTGACCCGCACGGTCGGCTGGTTCACCAGCCTGTTCCCGGCACGATTGACGCCGGTAGCGGATGACCTTGGCGCTTCGCTGAAACAGGTCAAGGAACAACTGCGGGCCATCCCCAACAAGGGCATTGGCTTCGGGGCCTTGGCGCACCTGGGCGATGATGCCGCACGTCAAACCCTGCAAGCCTTGCCGAAACCGCAACTGACGTTCAACTACCTCGGCCAGTTCGACGGCAGTTTCGCCGCGGCTGACGACGCCTTGTTCGTGCCCACCGACGAGCATGGCGGTGAAGAGCTGAACATGCAGGGCCCGCTGGGCAGTCCGCTGGCGCTGGACGGCAAAGTCTTCGGCGGCGAGCTGGACTTGAGCTGGACCTTCAGCGGCGAGCTGTTCAATACCGCGACCATCCAGCGCCTGGCGGATGACTACCTGCAAGAGCTCACGGCGCTCATCGCCCATTGCTGCGACAGTCACCGCCGGGGCGTGACGCCGTCGGATTTCCCGTTGGCGCGGCTGACCCAGGCGCAACTGGACACGCTGGTCCCAGTCCCCCAGGCCATCGACGACCTCTACCCGTTGTCGCCGATGCAGCAAGGCATGCTGTTTCATTCCTTGCTTGGGCAGGGCAGCGGCGACTACATCAACCAGATGCGCCTCGACGTCGACGGTCTCGATCCGCAGCGTTTTCGCGCCGCCTGGCAAGCGGTGGTCGATGCCCATGACATCCTGCGTACCGGGTTCTTCTGGCAGGGCGACCTGGAGCAGCCGGTGCAAATCGTCCAGCGTCAGGTCGAGGTGCCGTTTCGTGTGCTCGACTGGAACGGGCGGACGGAGATTGAGGGTGCCTTGCAAACCCTCGCCGATGAAGAGCGCGCCCAAGGCGTGGACCTGACCCAGGCGCCGCTGATGCGCCTGGTGCTGGTGCGCACGGCGACTGATCGGCATCACCTGATCTACACCAACCATCACATCCTGATGGATGGCTGGAGCAGCGCGCAGTTGTTCGGCGAAGTGTTGCAGCACTACCGCGGCGACAGCGTGGCCCGCCCGGCTGGCCGTTATCGCGACTACATCGCCTGGCTGCAACGCCAGGACGCGAGCCTCGGCGAAGGGTTCTGGACGCAACAATTGCGCACGCTGGATGAACCGGTGCGCCTGGCCCAGGTGTTTGCGCGCCCGGCCCAGGACGTCTCGGCGAACCTGTACGGTCATCATCATGTGCAACTGGATGCGCAGCAGACCCAACGCCTGGCCGAATTCGCCCGCGAATCCAAAGTGCCCGTCAATACCCTGGTGCAAGCGGCCTGGCTGTTGCTCTTGCAGCGCTACACCGGCAAAGCCAGCGTGGCGTTCGGCGCGACGGTGGCGGGGCGGCCGGCGGACCTGGTGGGCGTCGAGGGGCAGATCGGCCTGTTCATCAACACCTTGCCGGTCATCGCCAGCCCGCGTCCCGAACAGGCGCTGGGCGACTGGCTGCACAGCGTCCAGGCGCAGAACCTGGCCTTGCGCGAGTTCGAGCATACGGCGTTGTTCGATATCCAGCGCTGGGCCGGCCTGGGCGGCGAAGCGTTGTTCGACAACATCCTGGTGTTCGAGAACTACCCGATTTCCGAAGCCCTGGAGCACGGTGCGCCTGACGGCTTGCGTTTCGGTGCCGTGGACAACCTGGAACAGACCAATTACCCGCTGACCCTGCTGGTCAGCCTCGGTGCCGAGCTGGCGGTGCAGTTCAGCTACCAGTGCGCCAGTTTCGCCCCGGCCTCGGTCGAGCAGATCGGCGTGCATCTGCGGCGCTTGCTGCTGCAAATGACCGACGGCACGCAACGGCCCCTGGGGGAACTGAGCTTGCTCGACAGCGGTGAAACCCACCAGCAGGTGCAAGGCTGGAACGCCACCGCCGCCGCTTATCCGGATGAGCATTGCGTCCATCGCCTGTTCGAGGCCCAGGCCCGCCGAACGCCGGATGCCACCGCGCTGGTGTTCGCTGAACAGGCGCTGAGCTACGCCGAACTCAACGTCCGGGCCAACCGCCTGGCCCATCGCTTGATCGAGCAAGGCGTGGGGCCCGATCAATTGGTCGGCGTCGCCCTGGAGCGTGGCGTGGAGATGATTGTCGCCTTGCTGGCCATCCTGAAGGCCGGTGGTGCCTATGTGCCGCTCGACCCGCAATACCCGGCCGACCGCCTGGCGCACATGATCGAAGACAGCGGCATCGAATTGCTGTTGACCCAACGTTCGCAACTCAACCAGCTACCGCTGACCTGTGGGAGCGAGCTTGCTCGCGATGGCGGTGGTTCAGTCAATATTGATGGTGAAGGTGAGGGCCTCATCGCGAGCAAGCTCGCTCCCACAGGGGTTGGGGTTGAGACATTGGTGTTGGACCAGGAGGGCGGCTGGCTCGACGGTTATACCGGCGAGGCGCCAGCGATGCGCCTGGATGCGGAGCACTTGGCCTACGCCATCTACACCTCGGGTTCCACTGGCAAACCCATGGGCGTGATGGTGCGGCATGGGGCGCTGGTGAATTTCGTCGCGAGCATGGTCCGCGAACCGGGTATCGCCGCCAGTGATCGGGTGCTGTCACTGACCACGTTCTCGTTCGACATCTTCGGCCTGGAACTTTATGGCGCGCTGTTGAGCGGTGCCTGCGTGGTGCTGGTGGACAAGCAGAGCGCCCACGACCCAGAAGCGCTGCTCAAGACCATCGACCAGCAGCACGTCAGCGTGGTCCAGGCCACGCCATCGACCTGGCGCATGCTGCTCGACCACCCGGCGTCCGCCTTGCTGGCCGGGCGCAAATGCCTGTGCGGTGGCGAGGCGTTGGCCGAGGACCTGGCGGAGCGGTTGCTGGATGTCGCCGGTGAAGTCTGGAACCTGTACGGCCCAACCGAAACCACCATCTGGTCGGCGGCCTACCGCTTGACCGCCGAGCAGCGCCTGCCGTACCTCGGCCGGCCGATTGCCAACACGTCGCTGCATATCGTCGGCGATCACTTCGCGCCGAACCCGGGCGGGCTCATCGGTGAACTGTTGATTGGCGGCGACGGCCTGGCCCGGGGTTACCACGACCGGGCGGCGCTTACCGCCGAGCGCTTCCTGCCGGACCCGTTCGGCAATGGTGCGCGGGTGTACCGCACCGGTGACCTGGCGCGCCAGCGGGGCGACGGCGTGATCGAGTACATCGGCCGGGTCGACCATCAGGTGAAGATCCGCGGCTTCCGCATCGAACTGGGGGAAATCGAAGCCTGCCTGTTGGCCCAAGAGTCGATCCGCGAAGCGGTGGTGGTGCCACAACAAGGGCCGGGCGGCCTGCAGTTGGTGGCGTACCTGATCGCCGCCCATCCAGGGACGGCGGAACTGGCGGCCTTGCGCGACGCCCTCAAGGCCCAGCTCGCGCCGTTGCTGCCCGACTACATGATGCCGGCGCACTGGTTGCTACTCGAACGCTTCCCGTTGACCCCCAACGGCAAGCTCGACCGCAAGGCCCTGCCGCTGCCGGACGCCCAGCAACTGCTGCGCACCTACGTGGCGCCCGAGGGCGCGCTCGAGCAGGGCATCGCTGATATCTGGCAAGACGTGCTCAAGCTCGAACGGGTAGGGCGTGACGACAACTTCTTTGAACTGGGCGGGCATTCCCTGCTGGCGACGCAAGCGACGGCGCGCCTGCAAATGCAGCAAGGCGCCGCGGTGCCCCTGGACTTGCTGTTCAGCACCACGTCCCTGGCCGACTACGCCGCCCAACTGGCGGCCCACCTGAGCCCTCACTCCAGCGACGACCTGAGTGAGATGCATGATTTCCTGGCAGACCTGGAGACCCTTTGAATGACTCAGCTCGATAACCTGTCTCTGGTTCAGCGATTCATCCGTTTACCGCTCGCCCAACGGCAAGCGTTCCTGCACAAGCTGCACAGCAAGCACATGAGCCTGGCGACGTTGCCGATCCCGGCGATGCGCGACGAGTTCGCGACGCTCGACCTGTCCTACGCCCAGGAGCGCCAGTGGTTCCTCTGGCAACTGGACCGCCACAGCGCCGCCTATCACGTGCCCACGGCGCTGCGCTTGCGCGGCGCTCTCGAACTGCCGGCGCTGCAACGCAGTTTCGACGCCTTGCTGGCCCGTCACGACGTGCTGCGCACCGTGTTCGTCGACAGCCCGGAAGGGCCCCAACAAGTGGTGCAGGCGTGCTTGAGCCTGGCGATCGAGCCCCAGATGGTATCGGGGCCAGTGGACGACGCCGTGCTCAAAGCCCTGATCGATGACGAGATCGCTGGATTGTTCGACCTGCAACAAGGGCCGCTGCTGCGGGTCAAGCTGCTGCAACTCGCCGCGGACGATCATGTGCTGGTGCTGACCCAGCACCACATCATCTGCGACGGTGCGTCGGCGCGGATCATGGTCAACGACCTGGTCCAGCTCTACGCCGCTCACCGCAGCGGTCAGGCGCCGACCCTGGCGACCTTGCCGATCCAATACGCCGACTATGCGATCTGGCAGCGCAAATGGATGGAGGCCGGCGAGCTGGAGCGGCAACTGGCCTATTGGACCGAACGGCTGGGGGACGGCGGCGAAGTCCTGCCGTTGCCAACGGACCGCCCGCGCCCGGCGGTGCAGAGCCATCGCGGCGCGCGCCTGGACCTGACCGTCGACGCCGGGCTGACCCAGGGCCTGAAGCAACTGGCCCAGCGCGAAGCCTCGACGCTGTTCATGGTCTTGCTGGCCTCGTTCCAGGCCTTGTTGCACCGCTACAGCGGCCAATCGGACATCCGTGTCGGCGTACCGGTGGCCAACCGTAATCGCCCGGAAACCGAAGGCCTGATCGGCTTTTTCGTCAACACCCAGGTGCTCAATGCCCAGGTGCGGGGCGACTTGCCTTTCGAGCAATTGCTGGCGCAGGTCAAGCAGGCCTCGCTGGGGGCGCAAGCCCATCAGGACCTGCCGTTCGAGCAGTTGGTGCAGGCACTGGCCCCGCAGCGACAGGCAAGCCACAGCCCGCTGTTCCAAGTGATGTTCAACCACCAGAGCAGCGGCACGGCCCAGGCCCTGCAATTGCCGGGTTTGCAGGTCGAGAGCCTCGACTGGAGCTCCCACACTGCCCAGTTCGACTTGACCCTCGACACCCACGAGACCGACGGTGAGCTGGCCGCGTCCCTGAGCTACGCCACCGACCTGTTCGACGCCAGCACCGTGCAACGTCTGGCTGAGCACTGGCTGAACCTGCTGCACGGCATCGTCGCCAATCCCCGCCAACGCATCGGCGAACTGCCGCTGCTGACGGCCGCCGAGCAACAGCAACACATCGCCCAGTGGAACCCGGCGCCGCGCAGTTTCCCGGGCGAGGCCTGCCTGCATCAGCGCATCGCCGAACAGGCGCGCTTGCGTCCTGATGCCGTCGCTTTGCGCTTCAACACTCAAACCCTGACCTACGGCGAACTCAACACCCAGGCCAACCGCCGAGCCCATCAGTTGATCGCCCATGGCGTTGGCCCGGATGTACTGGTTGGACTGGCTGCCGAGCGTGGCTTCGACATGCTGGTGGGCCTGCTGGCGATCCTCAAGGCCGGCGGCGCCTACGTGCCGCTGGACCCGACCTATCCCCAGGATCGTCTGGCCTACATGATGCAGGACAGCGGCATTCGCTTGCTGCTGACTCAAGCGGCCCTGGTCGATCAATTACCGGTGCCGGACGGCGTGCAGACGCTGCTGCTGGACGCCGACGTCAGCGCGTTCGCCGACAGCGATCCGCTCGTAGCAATGGACGCCGCGAACCTCGCCTACGTGATCTACACCTCCGGCTCCACCGGTAATCCAAAAGGCACCTTACTGCCGCACCACAACGTGCTGCGCCTGTTCGAGGCCACCGAACCCTGGTTCAACTTCGGCGCGCAGGATGTCTGGAGCCTGTTCCATTA